>NZ_JAJDMK010000059.1:0-15209 GCF_020593575.1 Holdemanella sp. DFI.5.55 | reverse complement strand
AATAATAATGTATGGTAGTATTCTCCACCAGTAGAATTAGACGTAAAAGACATACTTGTACTACCATCATTGCCAGTGCCTTCACCCACTAATGTTCGGCCTTGACCAAAACGTTCCCAAGTTCCACCTAAGAAATTGCCAGGGTTATTATTGTTGTACGTGATATAAACCGCACCTACTGGATACATCATATCTGCTTCGAAATTAATTGCTCTAGTATATCCATCAGGAAGCTTTGCTTCGTTGCTTCCAATGATATTAAGTGCTACATTAGGGGTCTTACAACTCCAATAGACAAAGCCGATAGCATCCCATGGTTCACATTTCTTTACATAAATATCCCAAGTTGAAGTGCTAGCTTTGACAATATAAGCACCTCTACAATATCCGAAATAAGTAAACTTATATAAACTAGGATCATTTGTATTAATTGAATAAAACAATATATTTAATTTAGTTGTGGTTTGGCTACCACGTTGAAAATAGCAAATTTCTATCGGATAGTTTACGTAAGTACTGTTTATTTTAATTTGACATAATTTAAAATAACCATCGGTATTACCGTTACCTGAAATTTCACGGCTGTATTGTATTTTATCATTTATGACTAGTTCATTTGTTTGCATTCTTCCATTTACAGTTAATCGGTTGGCATTATTTCCATCTTGACCGAAGAACGTTAACGACCTTCCATCTTTACCAAAGTTAATTAACGAGTAAGTAGGTGCTACTGTAAAGATTTGCCATGAGTAGTCATTCATGAATTTATCCTTAACACCGAAGGCTACTTCATAAGAGCTTGTTGCAGATGTAAATAAGTTACCTGCTTTGTAATCTTGCTCAAGAGTATAGTTGTTATCCCATGAATTTATTTTCGTCCATGAACTAGCACCGCTAGCTCGATATTGGATATAGAATGATGTCGCATTCTTTCCTGTTAAACTAGTAAATCCTACTTTGAAATGCAATAACGCATATGTTCCACTTGCTTCATCTACTACATAACTTGAGTTAGCACGTTTTGCAGTCACATTCGTTAATCTAGGTGAACTATATGCAGATACAGTTACCTTTCCACTGACTTGTGAACTACGACCACGTGAATCATAGATCGTTGTTGTATAGCTAATGCTACCACTACCTTGTACAGTACCAGTTGTAAATGAGCTATTGTTATATGTTTGTCCCTCAAATTCGGTTGATACAGATGTAACAGTTGAACCTTGTGCACCACTATATGTAATTGCAAAATTCAACCTAGATTGCGACTGAACTATCTGCCCAATTCCTGCACATACAGAATTTGCATCCGTTATTTTGATACTATCAATCGAAGGAACTACACCGCTTCTGACTTTGATAGTTGCATTTACCGATTTAGAACCAACGGAATTTGAACCACTGAATGTTTCTAAAGTAAACGTTGCGATGCCACTTGTTGAGTTAGGTAAGTCCTTTTCCCATGCCGTAGGAATGGTATAAGAAAAGCTAGGGGTTGTTGTACCACTAGCTATCGTTACTAATTCACTTGTTTTACCATTCCATGTTGCGTAGATTTTATGCGTAAAGTTCTTTGAAGCACTCGAACCGTTAATATTAATAGTGTTACCACATTCAATACTAGGACTATCAATAGATATACTTGATGCTCTTGGAATAGTTGTCAATTTAACTGTACCACTGCAAGAGCCAGTAATAGGTGCATAATATCCAGGGTTACTTCCACTGAAAGATGCACTTACCGAAATTGTTTTTGAGCCATCTGCATCATGTGAAATAGTTACTGCCCCACTTTTTACACCAACAAGCGTATTTACCGGCACATTAGGTGTAAAGCTTTGGTTTAACACTTGAGTACCATTCACGGATACTTTAAATGTTTCAGGAATTCCATTGTGTGTATGATACTGCGTGTTTGAACGAATGCCAACCCACCACTCTACATATGATGTGTTATTTTCAACAGAATAAGATATTTCATTGATTCGTAATATTAACGAATACTTATCCCACTGTCCACTACCAATTTGTATTCCGCCACTAAATTCTGCCATTCAATCACCCTACTTTCTTGAAATCTAAAGAGCCATTAGCTCTTGGAACGAATCCAAATGCACCTACTTTTAAAGACTGCGTAAATTGACCATCTGTAATGTACATTGTTTGGTCATTTATGTATGTTACCTTTGCACCATTCTTTTGAATCGACCATTCTTGATTTGTAATCTTAGTTTTAAACGCACTGTCTGATTTACCTAAAGTCAATGCATCGTTATCAAACGACATATAACTGTTTACGTTGTCTGTGGTTTGTTTCAAACCATCTAACCTTCCATTTACACTGTCAATTTGACCGCTCATCTCATTCTTAGCATCAGTTACTGATTGATTGATTGACCATGTAAAGTCCTTCTTTGTTTGAGTAAACTGAGTTGATACAGTATTTTGATAATGCTCAAATGCCGAATTTGATACATAAGTTTCAGAAACCTTTGAAGTGATTTCATTTGCTTTAGTCTCAATAGCAGACTGTCGCTCAGTGCGTTCTGTATTTATTGCTTCATCTACATCTTCAGGAGCAGGAGTCCAGTCTGTGGCTTTGTTACCGAGTTCGAGTTTGACATTTTTAAATCTTGCTGTAAAACTAGCTTCAACATTTGCATTAGAATTGTAAAATTGAATAGAAGCAGCGGTGCCGACATTGGCAGAAGCTTTTGCTGGAATTATTATTTTTTGTTCTACATGATACCATTCGTTTAATTTACACCCATTACTCCCAACTTCAGGTAAATTATGACTTGTTACCTTAGTCCATTGTCCAGTTCCAGTTTGACCTGATGGAGCATTTGTATACCTTTGTCCAAACCAAAACTCATTCCTATTTGTGCCTGATGGGAAATTCCATTCAGTGAACATAATGTCATATGACCAAATATAAACAGCACCAACTTTGTATTCCCTACACCCTAAAACAAAGCCTTCTTCAATATGTACCATAGCATATGTTTGCTTACTTTTTAAGGTAAATTCGGCATAACCATCTTCTATACGTGTGAAGTTTTTAAATATTCCGTTTTTAGAATCACCTTTACCATATTTAATTAAATTCCTACCACCAACTTGAATCCCTTCAGGAGTACTTCCAACAGAATACGAAGTACTCTGAGTGTTATCGCTATAAGTAATTACTGTCCTTGTCCATAAATATGGTTTATCAGCAGTAGTTTTTGGAGGAGTAGATGACCATGTACCAGTCGGAGTTGAAGTACCATTTGACCATATTTGATAAGTTACTGATGTAGACTTAATACCTTTACCATCATTACCTTTATCACCTTGGGGTCCTTGAATACCTTGAGGACCTCTATCTCCAGTAGCTCCTTTATCTCCTTTTAATCCCTGAGGACCTTTAGCACCTTGAGGACCAGTCTCACCTTTTAATCCCTGAGGGCCTTGAGGACCCTGTGGACCAGTAGCTCCTTTATCTCCTTTAGCTCCATTCACACCCATACGAGCTACAGAATATCCTATTGTAGGAGTTCCACTAGTATAGTTAGTTGTAGTCTTAGTCCATAAATATGAACCAGCAGCAACAGATGGAATTGTAGTAGACCATGCTCCGGTAGGCACAGTCGTTCCAGAAGTAGATGCTTGATACTCTACTTTTGTGCTTGCAACACCACGTCCATCAAACTCACCACTATTTGCTCTATCAGTTAAGCTATTAGCTTTATTTAATGCACTTGATGCATTACTGTTCGCATTATCTGCCACTCCTTTTATCTCGGTAACAGATTTTGCTTGTAATTTAATAGCATTGGAATTTTGTTCGATTTTAGTTGTATTAGAAGTAACTTTATTCGTTAAATCTGCTAAATCTTTCTTAGCTTGTTCTGCTTTCTGTTTTGCATCATCTGCCGCTCCTTGAGCTGCTTTTGCATTATTGATTGCCGTAGTTGCGTTGCCTTGAGCCTTAGTTGCATCAGACTGAGCTTTCTGTACTGCAGTTTCTGCGTTTGTTAAACGAGTTTGAGCTTTTGTGATTTCACTCTCAGTCGCATCAACTCTACCGGTTACTGTTTCTAGATTAGCTTTTGCATCCGCTAATTCCTTGTTAGCATTGTCTAAATTTGATTGAGCACTGTCTGCTTTTTGTTTAGCTTGGTCTGCTAAAGTTTGAGCACTCTGAGCATTACTTAATGCAGTACTAGCTTGAGTTTGAGCATCTGTTGCTTTTTTCGTTGCCTCTGTAATATCTAACTGAGCTTGCGTTGTATCTGATTGTAGCTTTTCGATTGAACTTGCTTGAGTTGTAATCGAATCGGCATTTTGTTTAATCTTGGTATTTAAGCTACCTTCAATGCTTGTTAAATCACTCTTAGAAGCATAAGTTTGAGAAACTGTTGTCGATAACTCACCGACTTTCTTTTCAATCTCTGTTGATACATCTGCATGAATTGTTTTTGATTCAGTAGTTAAGTCAACCTTTGTAGCGTATGTTTCTTTAACAGTAGCAATTTCACTTGCGTTTGCGTTGGCTTTATCCACTGCATCTTGAATCTGTTGCTTTGAATCGGTGATATCACCTTTAATTGCATCAATCTGTTGTTGAGCTTTACCAGTACTAGTATTTGCATCTTGTGCTAGTTGTTTAGCTTCACTTGATTGATTATTTGCAGTGGTAGCTAATTCATTCGCTTTTGTTGCATCTGTCTGAGCTTGTGTTGCTTTATCGACTGCTTCTTTGGATTGCACATTTGCTTGAGATACTTGAGTATGAATCTCACCGATCTTTGAATCAATCTCATTCCATGTGTTATCGAATATAGCTTTCGTGTACTTGATTTCACTTGGATTTGCATACGTACATTTCCATCTTTTCCATAAGAACTTATCACTTTGATAAACCACATTACCAACAAACCACTCACCGCCGACTAATTCGGTTTGTGATGTTGAATAATAGAACTGTTCCTCGGCGCTCACAAATGACTGACCATCTTCACCTTTAATTACAGACCATCGATATTTTGTTGGGTCCTCAGAACCATATTGTTTTGAATCCGAATACTGACCAATAAATTTACGATTTGAATCCGTTAAACTAAAATCCACACGACCATCTGAACTGTTTGCATAGGCAATATGTACATATGCGCTTGTTCCATTCTGACCATCTTGTAGTCGCATTACAGTGACTTCTGCAGTTGCCTTAAGTATTTCTCCGTTCATGGCTTTAAAGCGATATACTGCTTTTTCTACGAAGTCTGAAGCGTTGACTGTGATTGTTTGACTTGTTGATATTTGCTCATCGTCTTTATACCAAATAATTGAATACTTAGATGTAATATCAACACCATCATCCTTTACCAATGCAGTCAAATTAGTTAAATCTGAATCTTCCTTAAATAGAACTCCATTTGAAGATACGATTGAGCCTTCATAAACTTTCTTTAACTCAATCATCTTGTTCATTTCACTGATCAGAGTCGAACTAATCTGCGATTGCTTTTCTTCAAAGTTATCAAAGATTGTCTTGCACTTTTCTGAATCAGTGAAACAAATCTCTTGTTCTGTGATTCGTGCTTCTAAATACAACGTAGGACTATACTCTGCATCTTCGATTGTGAATGTATCTCCGATATCCGCATCAATATATGCATCTATATCATATGTAACTTTAGGAACACAATTCTTTTTCAATTGAGCTAGTGCTTGACCGTATAATGTCTCAACATTTTCAGTTTCATAAGACCACACTAGCACTGCATACATATCGTTTGAATGATTTGTAAGTAAAGTTGAAGGAAATCTATCTCTTGCTTGAGGTGCTAGTATATTATTTCCATTAACTTTATACAAAACATTTCCATTCGCATCTTTTACAATACGACCACTAATTGAATTAAGTTGCAATCCATTTGTCCCTGTAGGTCTGATTGCAGTGTATAGCTCAGTAATATCACTTGTTTTAATAATTCCATACACATCATTTGGATATCTCAGTATTGTACTGCGCTTGTCACTTCCCATTCCTTGAATGGAGTCTGAATGTGCTCTGTAAATATTCAACACAAAATTTTTCAAAGAATAATCATCATTCAATTGAGTTACGAACTCTAATTCTGCATCAAATACATTTGCAATTGAATACAATCGAGCTAGTACAGTATCGCTTCCAGTCCACTCATGTGTGATACGTTTGTCTGATACTTCATTGCGACCGATTGTAAACGATTGCTCAAATCCATACGCATTTACATATTCTGCAAATGACATAGCCCTAGGAGCTTTATAAGCATCTACATATTCATTCGTTAATTCAAGGCAAAGACCGTAGGCGGTAACAGTTGTTGTGTCACCACCTTTTTCAACATTCATGATTGTTAAATAATAGCCTTTGTTTTTTCTTGTAAAGCTAAGCCTATTTCCTTCAACTAAAAAGACTGCATCATCATGTGCAGTCAATGTAGTGAATTCAAATGTATATGCTGAGCCTTTCAAATATGTATGCAATGTTTCATCAAAGTAATGCATTGCGCTAGGTACTGTGTTGTCTAAAAAAGCTAACACCTTATCATAAGGAGTCAATACTGCTATTCTGATTTGTTCCATTATAACCATGCCTCCCTAATTCTAGCCTTTACTATTGGTTTTGATTTTGACCAACTAGAGCACGTAGTCTTGATCTCTGTAGTTCCTACTGGTGCTTTAAAATATTTAGTTCCTAGCACCTCATCTTGAGGCCTAGCCATTCCATTCACATAAACGTGAGATGATTTTCCGTCAATCGTGACTTTAGTTCCACTTGGATATCTGTTTGGTATATCTCTCCATTTTGATACATTGTTCTTTGTAAAGTTTATTACATCAAACCCCATCATGCCCATCAATTGGTTTCCACCTCTATCACCCCATTGTTTAAATGCAACCTGAATCTTGGTGCACTTCATGTTTACAATCTCTGGAATGTAGTAGTCGTGATATCCTCCCCAGTAGAAGAAACGAATGTTTCCTCCCTCTTTTAGAATATCGCAATGACCCCAGTCCCAATACCATGGATTTTGCGTGTGTAAATGTGAAGTAGTGTATGAGAACTCTCTTAACATTTTACCGTTCGCCCAAAACTCATAATGTCCTGTATTACCTACTGTATCTGTCTTGTACCAGTTACAACCGCAAATCAATTTATTATCTGCTGTTAAGAAGTTGATACACATTTCACCAGTTTGACCCATCAAACTCGCATAGAAAATCAAATGAAAATAACAATAGAAGTTCTGAGATCCACTTGAATCTCCATTTGAATCTGCAGGTATTACCAATGTTCTTAATCCACCACTAGCATTTCCTTTTTTTGCTCCAACCGTTCCAAAACCTAGAAAGTTTTGACCAAACCAACTTTTTTTTGCACAAGTTCCATTAGCACCAAATTGTGGATGCATTACATCTGTACCGCTTGTATCATCCGCACAATCATAGAAATTGTTGATATTAACTAAATGTTCACTCTGTTGATATGATTCAGAATCTAATTCTTCAATCTTTCCATATTGCATGACACCTTCAGTTGATACGATACCAATATATCCGGTTTCAGATGTTGTCTGAACATCATAATCAATACTTACAGGTACAGTTCCTTCATTGACAATGTTCAATACTCCATCAGTAGCAGTAAATTCTTTTTCTGTGGATGAATATTTCCTAGGGTCTGAGCAATAGATTTCGATTTCACCGATTACGTTATTACTTCCACCATCAACTTGTGTATTAGATGTCTTAGTTCCAATGAAATATTTATCAGTTTCATCATTGAAATAAATCTTAACTTGTTCTCCACTAAGCAATAAATTCATCTTGTTATATGCATCTCTAAATTCTTTGTTACTAGATGCTTTTATCTGATATTTCACTGTGATCGTGCGTGGTTTTAAGTATTTTTCTTTCCAAATCGTACCATCAAGGCCTTCAATTTCTTTAGCTTTAAATTCAGAACCAATTAACTCTCTACCACTTACTGTCAAAGTTCTATATCCATTTATTTCATTTTCTAAAAACTTTCCGTTAAAATTCATGGCTTCGCTAGGTAAATTACTACCTAGCACGCCACTTGTATCTGTTGTATCTCTAAATCCATATAGCATTAAACAACACCTGCCAATCTATCTTTGAATTTAGCACTCTTATTTAATTCTTCTTCTGTGTATCTATTGGATGCCTTAGCTAAAGTTCGGCCATCCAAAGTCAATGTTGAATTAAATGTAAAGCTTTGATTTGAATTAAAATCATAAGTCGTTGAATTAACATTACTTACTCCGTCCATTCTAAATCCATAGCCATCAAATGATTGAGCATTAGGAATACTTACGATTGATTCAGTAGCTTTTCGAACCATTCGTGCAGTTTGTTCAATACCAATTGCAAAACCTTCACCGATATAATTACCGATAGCCATGAACACTCTTGAAGGAGAATGAACTTTAGCCGCTGCACGAGTAGCTTTTTCTGCCTCTTGTGCCAATCGTGTAGCAATTGCACTTACTCTTCCTAATGTGCTAGCCATACCATTAGCCAAACCATTACCAATCATTTGACCAACAGTATAAGCACCACTGGAAGCCGATTTTAATGCGCTTGTAATACTTCTAGACATTGAACGAGCAACACTCACTGATTGAGTTAATCCGCTCTGTAATCCAGTCTTAAATTTAGTACCTAACTGTGTACCTGCTTGCCCACCTTGAATTGCAACCTGTGTTAAAGCAACCCCTAATGCAATTAACGCAGAACTTGCTACAGTTGTTGAACCAACTAATCCACTTGCGCTAGATGCAAATTGAACCATCGCACCACTAGCGCTTGCTAAAGGTCCACTTATAGACTCGATACCACTAAACGAACTAATAACACTCGGCATTACACTAGCTAATCCACTTAGGCTATCTGTATATCCAACCAGCAATCCTAATCCGATTGCTAAATTCATGATTTGAGTACCTGCATCACCAATACCACTTGATGCAGTAGCTATCGCACCTACACCTGTTGCGACTGCTCCTAATGATGCGGCCATATCAAGTAAATTCAGACCTGTAATGATTTGTATTCCTTTTGCTAATTCTTTAAATCCTTTACCTGCATTCAATGCCGATTGACCAATCGAATCAATCACACCTGCTAGTGAATCTAAAATGCCACTTACTGCATCACCGAACGATGTGATCACATCAGATGCCGACTCAAATACTTGTGATATTGAATCACCTAACTGTTGAACTAAGTCTTTGACCGATTCAACGATTGGTTGGATATTCTGAACCAATGCAATGAATGCATCACAAATTGATTGAATTGCATCAGATATAGCTTGTACCATATCTGCAATCGCAGGTGCAAATGGAGCAATAGCTTGTACAATCTGTACAATCGCATTGGCTATGATTTGAACTACACTTTCGATAACTGGACCGATTGCATTTACAATATTTGCAATTGCATTACCTACTGATTCGATTACAGTACCAAATGCATCACCAAAGGCCTCAACTAATGGACTTAATTGAGCAAATGCATCACAAATTGTTGGCAATACTGGAGCTAATGCAATTAATGCTTGAGTTACTGCATCAATTGTAGTCGCAATAACTTCACTAAATGCTTTTCCAAGTGATTCTGCAATTGAACTTAAACCATTACCGCTTTCGCCAATTAAAGCAATACCGGCGGCCACCATGAACAATGCTCCACCTAAGGCCAAGATATTTACGGGATTAGCAACTTTTAACATTTGCCCTAATCCTTTTAATGCTCCGTTTAATCCTTGGCCTAAACCTTGGAATGTAGCTTTCAAACCTTGTCCTAATCCTTTTGATGCAGTGCCGATTGATTGACCGATTGATTTAATAATTGTAGCTAATTTACTGCGAGAACTGCTTACTGCTTTTGTTGCACCTTCAACACCGCTTTCTGCATTTTTCTTGAAAATATTAAATGGATTAAAACTCTTCAAAAAGTTAAAAGCTTTAAATCCACCTACAACTCCTAATACTGAACCAACGATACCACTCAATTGAGCACCATTTAATTTACCAATAAATTTACTTACTGCACTTATAGCTTGTGATACAAATTTGACCACTTGGCCAAATGCTTGACCAAACTTTTCAATCAATCCTGTATCTTTGAATTGGCTCATTACATTCTTAATTGCACCACCGACATCACTTAGTGCTTGTTTAAATGCTTTAATTGCGCCTGTGTTTTCAAATGCTTTACCAAATCTTTTGAATGTATCGATAACCTTATCAATTCCGTTCGTTAATATGTTTGCATCGAATCCATCTAAACCATCAATGATTGCACTTAACGCTTTTATTCCTATCTGACTGAGTTTGTCATATGCAGGCATTAATTTATTTGCTAAAGTCTCTTGCAAACCATCCATAGCTTGACCAACAGATTTATACTCTGTAGCCATCTTAGTGAACGCTTTACTATTACCTGCTTTTTCAACCGCATTAAAAAAATCTTCAGTTTTAACAGTTCCACTTTGTACCGCACTAACAAGTTCAGAAGTGCTCATACCCATTTCACGAGCAACTGCTGCAATACCTGCAGGAGTTTGTTCAAGCATCAATTTGAAATCTTGCCACGCAACCATTGGTTTTGCAGCCATCTGCGTACCTTGTTGCGACAATGTTTTCATAGCTTGCTTTGGATTTTCCGCAGCCGATGCTAATCCACCGAATCCTTTAACCAATTGCAAACAGTTCTTAGTTCCGACTGCAGCAAATTGTGAATAAGTCTGAGACATATCAGATGCAGAGTAGATAGTCTGTGTAGCATATTGTTGTAACGCTTTCTTTGTTTTGTTGATTTCGCTACTTGACTGACCAAGCATCTGCATATTGCCTTCAAACGTTTTCCATGCAACATTGGATGCAGAAAGTTCTGATATAGTTCCACTAATCGCACTTGTGACTGTATGCATCGCACTAGCACCTACACTAGCAAATGCGCCGAATACCGCACTGTTTTTAAGCTTGCTAAGGAATGAATCACTTTGCTTTGTCACGCTTGATAATGTTTTCGATAGGTTCTTATCATTAGCACTCAAGGTGACATTAACCTTATAGTTTTCACCACTTGCCATTATTCATCGCCTCGCTTTCTTTTCTTAAATTCAATTAATTTTTCAATACGAGACTCTTCTTCTGTTTTGCTTTCGCTTTTTGGATTTAAAATCTTATCCAATTCTTTTTTTGCTTTTTTTCTGTTATAGAACTTTTCAAATTTTGAATAACGCATACGTTGTGATTTTCCTTTGCCAACAGTCGATTGGACTGCCATTTGTAAAAAGGCTCTCCAATGTCGGTCATATTCAACTTCTTCTTCTCTGCCTAAATTAGTTTTAAGCATCAATTTATATTCGGCCAAAGTCACACGATCAACTTGCTCAAACGATGTAAACTTCAAATTTTTAAAGCAAAAAAAAGCTACATCATCATAAATCTCTGTGATGTAGTCTATTTCTTTTTCGTCTTTGCTTTTGTCGCCGTCGTTTCCGTCTGTTCCTCTGCCAATGCGTTCATAATCTGATTCATTAAGTTCTTCGATGCATTGGCTTGTAATAAAAAAGTCTTTACTTGTTTAATCAATGATTCAATATCAGTTGATTCATCTTCTAGATATTCCATTAAGGCCTTTTCAGTAATGCGTGGTTTTTCTGTTTTATTTGAAGTGTATAAAATATCAAACAAATCTTCGATGTGACCATCTAGCATACTAGCTACCACGTATTTGAATCCGCTTGGAATTGCTACTGAAATTGAAGCCATTTCTTTATATCGAGATTGAATCTCTTTCATGAACCCAATACCAAATCTAAATTCATATGTTGTTCCGTTAATTTCTAATTGCATATTCATAAGTTAAGTCTCCTTTTTTGTCTCTTTTCGTTTTTGTTTATGCGCATAAATAAAAAAGGGAGAATTAAATCTCCCTATAGTTTTAGAAAACTATTCTGATTGAGCAGTTGTATCAGTGAATGTATACAACGCTTCATCTAGCATTTCAGTAGGAACGGTTACATCGCCTTCAGCTCCTTTTCCTTCGATTCCGAACGTTAATGACATTTCTGTCCAATCATCTGAAGGTGAGCTCTTTTCAATTTCAGTAACATAAGCTTGGTAATATGTTCCTTTATATTTACCGCTAGAAGATCCTGGTTTAGCTAAATTGATTTCCCATACTTCGACTTTTTCGTTATTTAACTGTGCTTTTTCAAGCGCTTCGATCATTTTATCATCACTAGCTAATACAGATGTAGAAGTGATTTCAATTTCTGCTTGGCTAGGTGAACGCAATATACCATCTTTAGTCTGTGTTGTATCTGCATCAGTTGATACAGTCTTACCATTTTCTTTTACAAAAGCTAAACGTAACGCTGCACTTTTTTTAGCCTCTTCATTCAATGGTCGATACATATAAATAATCTTGCTGCCATGTACACTTTTCATATTTTATATCCTCCTTAATTAAATGTATTTAAATTTCAAAGTGATTACTCCATGCAAGTACGTTGTACTTGTGGAATTGTCGACTAATATTCTTCTTCCATCACATAAGCACATTACCGAATGATTCTCGATTTTTAGTTGCTTTGCTATACGTAAAATATCGTCCATAATATTCGCTACTTCTTTTCGTTTATCCATGCGATAGTGCCATACATGAACATCTAAATTAAAATATCCATTCTCACAATCTTTAAATTGGCTTGGATTGTCATAAATCGAATACATCTGAATATATGGACAATCTGCATCATCTTCCGCTTGATCTAAATAATATGTGTCATATTTTTTATCAAGTTCTTGTCCTAATAATTCATAAATTGATTCACTTATCATTTTGTCTCCACCAACTTTTTACATTCTTCAATTAGCACTTTTTTTCCTTCATCTTGTGCAGGTCGCATAAACTTTTGAGAAGGTCCATGCTTTTTAGTACCGAACTCGACATACTGAGCATATTCAACACCTTTAGAATTTTTAGCAGGTGCATCAATGATAACTGTTTTACCACCACTTACGTATTTGTGTTGGATACTTTCGTGCAAAGCACCACTATCTTTAGGAACTAAATCCTTTGCTACTTGCTCGGCCTTTTCTCCTGCTTTAGTTACTGCCGATGCTACCTTTTCAACTGCGACTTTCTTTTTAGTTAATGCTTTTTTCATTTCATTCAAGCCATCAATTCGTACTCTCATTTAATCTCCTATCGTCAAACTTAGTTTTGACTTTTTCTAAAGACAATTGAAGACACATAGGCTTTGAATCAAGTAACTCTTGGCATTGGACAACTTTATAAATGCTAGGTTGATCAGGCTCTCTAAAAAAGCCACACTCAACATAATCCGCATCTTGTAGCTCTGATTCAAAAGGAACAACCACAACTTTCGATATTTTAATATCATTGTTATAAGCTCTAAAAAAGCGATTGTATCCAACTGTCTTTTGGCCAAATGGAATGTAACTTGATAAATCTTTCAAAATCCCACCATTACGAATTGATACAGATTTCAAGATGCCATCATTAAAAGTCGTATTACCTTGTGACTGCTTCTTAACTAACATCGCTTGCCCTTCCTAAATCACTAAAGAGAAGAATCTCATCTTTGTAATTAACTTTAAAATCATCAGTTGCATTTGATAAAGCATATAGCACGTAATTCTTTAATAAACTTCTAGAAAATTCATCACTTTGAAAATCTGCAGAAGGACTATACTTCTTCAGATAAGCTAATCCCTCTGCGATTAAATGTTTTAGTTTTTCGTTTGTGGCATCGTCGCACCACTTGTAACCTAAATCAGTCTTGATTAAGCCTAATAAATATTCATCCATTTAGATGCCACCTTTCTTTTATGGATTAAGCAGCTGCTTTTGTATTTACTTGACCTTCTACTGTAGTAGTTGAATCAACTTTGAAAGCTAACTCTTTCAATCCAGTAATATCTAATACCTGGAATGCGTTGTTATCCTTTGGTTGACCATTACCATACAATTTAATCTTGTATGTTCTGTTATCATCCAAGAATGCGAACTCATCAGATGTTTCTAATTTACCTGCTTGAGCAGTACCAATTCCCATCATGTATTTTTTGTCGATACCCATGATTGCTTTACCAGTTGGGCAATATACTGATTGGATGATGTCGATTGGATATGGTGATTTTTCTACCCAGTCACCTGCAGGAGTTTGGATACAAATTGCAGGTTTAACTAATCCATAATAATCATCAGGACTTACGACCATGAATAAACCTGTAACCTTACGAGCTTTTCCGTTACGGCCTTTAGCCATAGCTTTGATTACATCAGCTAATCCTTTTGGTGTCCAATTAACAACTTTTTTAGCAGTCTTAGCAGCGTAAGTAGTCTTTCCACTATTAGTTGTACCTTTTGATAAATCAGCCATCATACCGATAGGACCTTTATCAGATTCCAAGTTGTTCAATGATGCATCTTCAATACCGTTTGATAATGCATCATATAACAATGTACGAACAAATCTGTCTAAATAAACTGGTCCTAAATCTAACATTGATTCAGGAATAGGTACATAAGCACTTACCTTTAATTGGTAAATATCCATTTCTTCAAATGATCCTGAGATTTCAGTAACAATCTTATCAGTTAATTTACCCCATGTTGCTTTATTGTCACCTGCAACACCGAATAACAATTTAACTTTTGCAGATGCTACTTGAATATCTAATTTAGATAACAATGGATGTTCATTTTCAATTTCTGAGAAAATATCTTCAATAACTGTTTCAGGTAATACAGTATCAATGTTGTCAATTGTTTGACGAAAATTGTCAGAGCGCATTGCATCAATAATTTTGTTATAGAATGCTTTTTCTGCAGATGTTAATTGACGAGCTCCACGTGCTTTTAAAATATTTGAATCGTCAACTCGTAATGCTTCTTGTAAAATCTGCTCTGCTTTTGAATCAGTTTGATTCTCAATTAAATTGCTTAATGCATCAAACAAGCCATCTGAACTTTTATCATCAATAGCTTGTCTTAAAGTTTCTAATAATTCTTCTTTAGTTTTCATTAATTTTTCCTCCTAATTTTTTGCATTAGGCTCTGTCACAACAAATGGTTGATTTTTGACGAGAAATAGCGTACAATAATAG
>NZ_JAJDMK010000058.1:0-15258 GCF_020593575.1 Holdemanella sp. DFI.5.55 | reverse complement strand
CATCTAACACATTAAATTCATAAAACTTAACATGCTTTCCTGTAATTTTATAAATTGAATCCAATACATCTGGTTTTGAATTCGAGAAATCATCAATTACTACAACATCATAACCACTCTCTAATAATTCAACACAAATATGACTACCAATATATCCGGTTCCACCTGTTACTAAGATATTCATTAGTCAATAACCTTGCAGCCACCTAGTTTTCTTACTTTTAAGATGTGGCAGCTTCCCTTTCCAAATACTTTTTCAATTTCTTCTTTATATGTTTCTACATAGCCATTTTCAACAAAGGCTTGAATCGTTCCGGCAAAACCTCCACCATGAACACGACACACGCCATGATCTTTTAAAATCATTTCAGACATAGCTAAACCTAAAGATACAGCCTGGTTCTTATAGTCAAAGTCTGCATATACGTTTTGTAGGAATTTGTAGCTTGAATTTCCTGATTCTTGAATTAATGCCTTGAAACCTTCAAAATCATCGTTGTTCAATTTTTCTACACATGTATTTACACGATTATTTTCATTGAAGAAATGAATAGCTCTTAAGATTGCACGATCATTATTTAAAGTCGTTCTTAAGTTTGCGATATTTGCATAGAACTCATCTTCATCCACTTCACGAAGAACTTCCTTACCAAAATAGTGAGCAACTTCTTTCATTTCTTGTGGTACAGCACCATAGGCATCTGTTAAATCGGCATGACTTCCCTTTGTATCTACAATACATAAACTGTGATCATATTTTGAGAAATCAACATTCACACTATTTACAATTGGGTTTGAAGTATCTTTAAAATCAATTGAAATAAGTCCACCAACAGCACATGCACATTGATCCATCAATCCACATGGTTTTCCAAAATATACATTTTCTGCATATTGACCCACTTTAGCGATCGTTACCATATCGATCTTCATATCATTGTATAATCCATCAATAATTGTACCGATAATAGATTCAAATGCTGCAGAACTTGATAGTCCAGCCCCCATTAATACATCACTCGTAATGAAAGCTTTAAATCCACCTACGTTATAGCCTAATTCTTTTAATTTAGAAACTACGCCACGAATCAAGGCTTCACTTGTTCCTAGTTCATCTTCTTTTTTGTCTAAATCATTCAAATCAATTGGTTTGATGTCAAAGTCATCAGAAATCACTTTAATTACATGATCTTGTTTAGATACAATTCCAATCGCATCTAAATTGATAGATCCTGCAAGTACACAACCGTGTTGGTGGTCTGTATGATTTCCTGAAATCTCACTTCTTCCAGCAGCACTATAAATACTCACTTCATCATCTCCAAATAATGTTTGGTATTTATCTAATGCAGCAGCATAACGTTGTTTTTGATAGTCTAATAAACTTGGATCTGCATATAGATCTTCAATCAATGCATCATATTTACCGGATACTACTTGTTCTTTAATTTCTGTTGTTTTCATTTTCTTACCTCGAATGTATATGTTGTTTCTTCTTCAAATACTTGTCCTGCTTTTAATAAAACTTTTGGATTCTCTTCTTTATGAATCGAATCGGCGATATAGCTTGTTTCAATACACAATCCATCTTGTGAATGCATAATCTTACCATATTTATCTGTCTGTCCATCTAAGTAGTTCGCACTATAGATTTGTGCCGTTGGATATGTTGTGGATACTTTTAGTTCAATACCGCTTAGTGAACTGTATAAACACACTTGATTTTCTTTAGTATCAAATACATATGGATGATCATAACCTCTTGCGATGATTAATTGTTCATCCTCTGAATGAATAAAATCTCCAATTCTTTTTTCTGTATTAAAATCAAATGCAGTCTCTTTAACATCTCTTAATTCACCTGTATATAATCCATCTAGATCTACACAACCAAATTTAGATGCTGAAATTCGTAACGTATGATCATCAATATTCGATGCATATCCATTTAAATTGAAATAGCCATGGTTTGTGATATTGATCAACGTATCTTTGTCGCTAACACCACTATATTGAATGTGTAAACTCGATTCATCTAGCCAATAGATCGCATAGAAATCTAATGTTCCAGGATAGCCTTCTTCTCCATCTTTTGATACATAGTGGAATTTAACGCCATCTTCAATTAAAGAATAATCAAATACTTTATAAGAGAATCCCTCAATACCTCCATGTAGTGAATTTGGTCCATTATTAATAGGCACATGATATTCTGTCCCATTCATTGTGAATGTACCTTTTTCAATACGATTGCATACTCGTCCAACTAAGGCATTTAAATAGGTTCCATCTCGTTTTTGATAATCTTCAACATGTTCAAATCCTAAAATACAATCACAGTCTTGATCATTCTTATCTTTCGTTACAATCTTTAAAAGAGTACAACCAAAGTTTGTAACTTCTACAGTTAAATGTGAATTTGAAATCGATAATACATCAATTCCATTCTCTAATCTTTCTTTTACCTCTACCATAATGTCTTTACAAAACGGCTAAAGCCGTCCATCCCTTCATCATCCATTTTATATACGCCGGCATTCTCTAATACAGACACGAATTTCTTTGTGACTTCCATTTCCATGAATGCATCCACATTTGTATAAGAACATGTCTTCAAGTGTTCATACCAGTCTTTGTGTTTTTCAAGTTCTGGATAAGAATCAAAATCTGCTTTTCCAGATAAACATAATTTAATTTGTTCTAACTCTGTTTTTAATCGTGCTGGCAAAATAGCCAATCCCATCACTTCAATCAAACCAATATTTTCTTTTTTAATATGGTGATGTTCTGAGTGAGGATGGAAAATACCTAATGGATATTCTTCTGTAGTACGATTATTTCGTAAAACTACATCCATTTGATATTTGCCATCTTTCTTTCTTACAATTGGCGTTACTGTATTATGACGAACGCCAGATTCATTGGCAATAATATCTAAACTTTCATCACTGTATGTACACCATGTTTCAAAAATTTTAGTAGCTAGATCCAATACGTTTTCTTTCGATTTTGATGTTAATCGAAGTGTTGATAATGGCCAGTAAAGTATATCCACTTGTACATCCTTATATGTATAGCTCTTAACAACTTTTGCGTCTTCCATTGGAAAATGGTGTCTTCCACCTTGATAGTGATCATGACTTAAAATCGATCCACCAACGATAGGAAGATCTGCATTGCTTCCAATCATATAGTGTGGGAATTTATCAATAAATGCGAATAAATGTTCAAATGTAGAACGATCCATCTTCATTGGCGTATGTTCACTATTAAATACAATACAGTGCTCATTATAGTACACATATGGTGAATATTGTAAATTGTATGTATGTCCATTTAAATCTAGTGGAATAATCCGATGTGTTTGTCTAGCTGGATGATTTAAGTTTCCGGCAAAACCGACATTTTCCTTACATAATAAACATGCAGGATACGAAGTGCTTACGGCATTTTTTGCCTTTGCGATTTCCTTTGGATCCTTCTCTGGTTTTGACAAGTTGATCGTAATTTGAATATCTCCATACTTACAGAAATGTGCAAAACTGATATTCTTATCAATTCTTGATTTACGGATATAGTTTGAATCGATACTCAACTTATAGAAGTAATCTGTTGCATCTTTAGGATTCATAGAATATAGACTCTTAAAAGTATGCACAACTTCACTAGGTCTAGGCATTACACAATTCATAATGCGAGTATCTAATAAATCTTTTTCAGTTACAGTATCCTGAATCATACCTTTTTCAACCGCATAATCTAACATGAAATCTAAAATCTCATAGACAGAACAGTCTTCTACTTCTTCTCTTTTAAATTCCTGGATGCCAAATAGATCAATCAATAAATTTGCAGAATAATCATAATCGTATTTCTCAATCATTCCATTCTTTAAAGCATACTCTAATAACTGGTTAATTTTTGTGTTCATTTGTTCTCCTTCCATATAAACAAAATCAATCATTTTTATTACAGCCAAATCCCTTTTCCTGCTACACTATCCACAAAAATAATGATCAATTATTCATTTATTTATATACGGCTCATTATCAATATTATGCAGATATGGTTATAAATTTAAGATTTGCTCATTTGATTTTAGTGTAAGCGTTTTCTTCATCCATGTCAACATATTCAAACAACAATTTAAACATAGATGTTGAATTTAGGTTTCAAATAATGATTATTTGTTTGTTTTTGTTTATTTGATGTTTTATTTATACAAAAAAGCCATTCTGGTATGAATGGCTCTCATTTAAAATTATCAAAAGAATCAATCACTTGTACAACTCCAGGAAGCTTTTCGTATTCTTCTTTTTTATTGGCAGAATCCACAACGACTATATTGTGACATCCTGCTTTATAAGCATTTGTAATCCCACTAACACTGTCTTCGATAATCAAACAATCTTGAATCTTAACTCCAATATTATGAGCTGCCTTTTTAAACATTGCGATCTTGTTTTCATACATTCCATCATCATAGACAATTCTAGATGGCTCAATCCATTTATCTAGATGAAACGATTCTACAAAGAAATCAATATTTGGCTTAATAGATGCGGATGCGATTGTAAATGGAATATTTGATTCTTTTAAATAATCAAAATATTCTTCAGCTCCCTTTACTAAATGAAATGTTGCCTGATCTTCTTTACAAAATTGGCGATAATATTCTTCTTTTAACTGCGAATATTTTTCCATTTCGGATGGATCACACTTCCCACCAAACATATATTCAACAACCTTATTATTAGGCACTCCATTAATATGTTCATGAAGTTCTTCTTCATCAATTCCATGATGACGAATATCTTGCGATATTTTTGACCATGCCAAAATATGTTTTGGATTGTCAAAAAACAATGTTCCATTAAAATCAAATATTACGCCTTTATACTTATTCATACTAAACCTCTTTTGTTTCAGAAACACGTTTGTACCAATATGCACTTGCCTTTGGATATCTCTTCTGTGTTTCGTAATCTACATAGAACAAGCCATAACGCTTATTATAGCCATTTGTCCATGAGAACATGTCCATTAGTGACCAGACAAAATATCCTTTTACATTAACTCCAGCTTCAATTGCCTTTAATGTGAATTCTAAGTGTCTTCTAATAAAGTCAATACGTGGTTCATCATCAATGATTCCATCTTCAAAATCATCTTTATATCCCATACCATTTTCTGTGATATAGATTGCTTTATAGTTTGGATATTGTTGGCGAATACGTACTAGCATATCAAACATACTTTCTGGATGAATCAACCAATCCCAGTCCGTACGTGGAATGCCTTCCTTTTCCATTCTTCGTCCTACATTTTTTAAACAGAATCTAGAAGTTCCCTTCTCTCCTGTTCCATTATGATGAATATCATTTTCTCCTTCGTAATGTTGAATAAAACGAGATTGATAATAATTCATACCCATGTAATCATTTAGTAGTGCAGCTTGTTTCAATACATCAAAATCTTCATCTAACAATTCCAGCGTACCATTATTGATGCTGACTAAACGATTCACAATTTCCATTGTTTCTGTTGAATAATATCCTTTAAATGTTGCATCCAACAAGAATTGATTTTGAAGCACATCTTCATTTTTAGCAGCCTGGATATCATCCAAATTGTTTTCATCAAATGGATATTTATATTCCAAAGACTGTACAACACCAATCTTTCCATTATATCCTGCCTTTTTGTATTCCAACACAGCCAAGGCATGTGCCACCATCATATTATGCATGATCTGGAATGCTTTCGTCATATTGTATTTTTCGCCATTTGGGAAAGTTCCCTCAATATATGTGTTAGTGGCCACAGCCCAGATTTCATTGAATGTAAACCAATATGTTACTTCGTTTTTGTATTCTTCAAAACAATATTTTGAAAATTCTACGAAAGCATCGATTGTATCTCGATTTAAAAAATCGCCTTTTTGGTAAAGTGTGTCTGGAGTATCAAAATGATGCAATGTCACAAATGGCTCTACATGATTTTTATGACATTCTTGAAATACTCTATGATAGAAATCAACTCCTTCCTGGTTGATTCTTTCAGTTCCTTCCGGAAAGATTCTAGCCCAAGATATAGAGATACGAATTCCATTAATACCAAACATATTACATAGTTTTAAATCTTGTCCATATTGATGATAGAAATCACTGGCTGGATCCGCTTTAAAACGTCCTTGTTTGGCAAGAAAATCATCCCAAGATACTTTTCCTTTACCGTATTCTAGAGTGCTACCTTCGCATTGATAAGCGGCAGTAGCACCTCCGAAAATAAAATCATCCGAAAATTTCATACATTTATCCTTCCTTTACTTGTTCACAAATAAATTCAACGGCACCCTTTGGATCACGCGTTAATTTAATATATTGTGCACCTTTTGTTGCGACAACTTTAGTACCGTATTTAGAAGCATCTTGTCGTACTTCTTCTAAATGCGATTGTACTTGTGGTGATAATACAACAATGTCATAATCTTTCAAAATATCATAATGCGAACCATATGCACTTGCGGTTGCATCAATTGGTAAGTTTTCAATTTCTGCTCCTTCTTTAACGGCATTTGCAAACATTGCTGATGTTCCAGCACCTACACATAATACTAATACATTAATATTTTTATTTAAACTTAAAGGTTGAACTTCTTTAGCTTCTTCTTTTTCAACTTGTTCTTCTAAAGCATCTAATGCTTCTTTTTCTTCTTCTAATAAAGTTGCATCATACGCCTTAATAAATGGCAAGTAAACAATTCCATCTACAACAATTAATACAACAGCTAATACAACAGCTAATAAACTAATTCCTGTACCTAAGATCAATCCAATTGGAGCTGGTGTTGCCCATGGTAATACGTAGATGAATGAATTCATTTTTAATACGTCCACAAAGAATTTGAACAATGATACGTTGATCATTGGAGTAATCAAGAATGGAATGAAGAAATATGGATTCAATACAATTGGTGTAGCGAATAACAATGGTTCATTTACCGCAAAACATACTGGAACAAATGTTGTCTTACCAACAGCTTTTAATTGTTTTGATTTTGCGAACAACATGAATAAGAATGGTACTACAAGGGTAGCTCCAGTTCCTCCCATTGTTCCTACGAAGTTTCCAAGTCCTACAGTTAATACGTTAGAGGCTTGTTCACCAGCTTTGAATAACGCTAAATTTGCATCTACGTTAGCATAAATAATAGCTGCAATAGCTGGTTCTACAATACTTGGTCCGTGTACACCTACAAACCAGAACAATGCCATAGCACCCCAAATAATACAGATTCCTAAATATCCATCGGCAGCAGTAAATAATGGTTGAAGCAATGTGATAATAGCTTCGGCAAAAGTATAATTAAATGCAGTTCTACATGCCACATCAATCAATACACATACTAAAACTGAGAATGAGAATGGGAATACATCTCTAAACATTTGAGAAATAGTACCCGGCACTTCTTTTGGCATGTGAATTGTAACATCTTTAATAACACAGAATTTATACATATTTACTGTAATGAATGCAGAAACAAATGATGCTAGCAAACCTTTTGTTCCTAAATATGTAGTTGAGATACCACCATCTACATTTGAAACAGCTAACAACATAAATCCAACAATACTTGCCAACATAACACTTGTTGTATTAATGACTTTGTTTTTAGGCATTCTACGGTTCATACTTTCAGCTAAACAACGAGCTGTAGTAGCCGCAACCAACAAACCAACAACACCCATTGAATAGTTATATACTTTCCATAACCAGTCAGATACTGTAGCTGGTAATACAATTCCAAAGATTTCTGGAATCGATGCAGCTAGAATAAATACACTTGAGAATAGAATGGCTGGCATTGCAGTTAAGAAACCATCACGAACAGCCCCTAAATAAATATTTTGTGCAATCTTATCAAAGAAAGGTTTTCCTTTTTCAATTTGCTTAATAACCCCGTTTAACATTATTTATTTCCTCTTTCTTCATATAAATTAATAAAATCATCTACAATATCGCGCAATAAAATCGTTGTCATCAAGTGATCTTGCCCATGAATGAAAATGAATCCCATTTCCATGTCTTCTCCTCTAGCCTCTTGTTGTAAGATCTTTGTTTGAGACTGGTGTGCTAAATTAATATTTTCATCGGCTTCTTTTAATTTCTCCTCAACATGTTCAAAATTACCCGCACGCATTTCTTTCAACAATGATAACAATGTGCTTCTTGCATCTCCTGAATATGCAACTATTTCAAATCCAACCATACTTAACTCATCTTTAGTCATTTTCTTTTCTCCTTTTACGATGTGGCCTTATCGTTTACATCATTAGTGTAAGCGTTTTCTAATCATTTGTCAACATATTCAAACACTTTTTATCACTTATTCAAACATTTTAAAACATTTATGTAGCATTTAAGTAATATTTTAATAAAAAGTGTTTGTTTTTGTTTGTGTTATGTTGACTAAATATATTTGAAATGGTATCGTTTACCATAGAAAAGGATATCGATATGTTAAAAAAAGAACGTTTAGTAAAAATTGCACATAAAGTAAATCAAAATGGAATCATTACCATTCAAGAAATCATGGATGAATTAGGTGTGTCGGATATGACCGCAAGAAGAGATTTGGATGAATTAGAAAAATCCGGAAAATTACTTAGAGTTCATGGTGGAGCACAAAGCCTTTCTTTTTCAATGGACCACGAATTAAGTCACATTGAAAAATCGTCTGTGCAAATTGAAGAAAAAAAGAGAATTGCCCATAAAGCAGCAACTCTTATTTCAGAAGGAGAATCTATTTTTTTAGGTCCTGGTACAACCATTCAATTTTTGGCTGAACAACTAACAGGAAGAAACATTCGCGTTATCACAAATAGCCTTGCCGTATTTAATATATTAGTGAATCACGCTCCTACTGAAGTCATACTAACTGGCGGTGATTACAGAGATAACACAAATACATTTGTGGGTCCTATCACAAATTTAGTATTGGGTAAATTAAAATATAATAAATCCTTTATCAGTTGTAACGGAATCTACAATTCATCTATCACAACCTATTCATTAGAGGAAGGTGAATCGCAACAGATCGCATTAGATAATTCTAAAAATAAATATCTATTGGCCGACAACAAGAAATTCAACCGTGCCGACTTCTATATTTATTATGATCTATTTAACTTTGACACTTTAATTACCGACAACACCATTGATGATGAAGTTTTATCACACTACAAACAATATGTACAAATTATGACAGTTTAAAAGGAGGCAAAATTTGCCTCCTTTTTACTCTTCATCTTCACGATCTACACGTCTGAATAGATGTTTCTTTTCTTTACCCGTATGCTGTTCTAAAGTGTTCCAATCTGTATCTAATTCTTCTTCACTTTCAGAAGTATCATAGAAATCTTTACTTTCTTCGATTGCACGACTTTCACGAATCCTTAATTTAGATTTTAATTCACGAGCCCTCTTCTTAGATTTTCTAAGCATTCTGCCATACATGCAGAATACAATAAATGAAATTAAGAATAGACCTGCGCATAACGCGATTCCTGCTAAATAGCCTTGGAAATACACTTGTAATAGTCCTGTCACAACGCAACATGCCATACAAATAAACACTAAGAACATTGTTGAGCGACATGAACTTGAATATTTCTTAAAGAAACGGAATTTTTCTGAATCATTATCAATTTCTTTACGATATTCTCCATCTTCTTCTTCATTTCTAAAAGTAAACCAACCCGCATCACTTTTCTTTTTACCATCTGATTTAGAAACCAATTTCCATCCATCAGATTCCCACTCGCGCCATTGATCTGCATCTGGCTCATCCACAAAATAGTTCATAGAATAATAATACGTTTTGGGCTGACCTTTTCTAAAGAAATATTTCTTTCCTTCTTGACGCACAAAGTGATAACCTTCACTAGATTTATCTTGAAGATATTGTTCTATTTTTGGATATTCCGCATATAAGAATTTCTTTCTTTCCTCATAAAGATCTTCATCTTCACCTTCATCGTCATCCACATATTCGTCCTCAAAATCTTCTTCATCATCCAATACTTCTTGAACTGGTTGTTCTTCCTCAATTGGTTTCGCATTAAAAGACTTTAATTCGTTTTCAATTGATTCTGTTGTAAAATCATCATCAACATCCAATTTTTCAACAACAATCTTTTCAGGTTCTTCAACCACTTTTGGTTTTTCTTCAATGAATTTTGTTTTTTCTTCAACCAATGGCTTATCATCTACTTTTGGCTCTTCCACAACATGCTTTTCAATAGGTGCCTCTACTTCTTCAATTGAAGTACTAGGTGTGATATCTACTGACTCTGCAACTTCATCGTCAAAAATATTCTCATTGATTTTTACATGTGTTCTTGCGCTTCGTTTTCCAAAGATGGTCTTCTTTTCTGGCTCTTCATCAATATGGAAAATGTTTTCAGCATTAAAATCATGTAATTCTGGTTCATGTATATCTAAAGATTTAATTCGATCCGTTCTTTTTAGACGTCTAAGCTCTTCTAAAGCACTGGGATTCTTTTCATTTTCATTTGCCATAAATATCCCTCCAATTATAATATTGTACTAATTTAATGTATATTCGTCAAATTCACTTGTGTATTTACCATTCTTGAAAATATGGATCTTTTTACCATTTTTTAATGTAGCTTCAATCGATAAATCACTGGTTCCTACCATGAAATCTACATGCGTAAACGATTGATTCATACCATGTTCCAACAATTCTTCTTCACTCATTTCTAAACCTTTTTCAATGCATTCATTATAGCTTGCACCCAAGGCAAAATGACATGAAGCATTTTCATCAATCAGTGTTTCATAAAACAAAGTATCCAATGCACTAATAGGCGATCCATAAGGAACTAAGGCAATTTCGCCAAGATATTTTGACCCTTCATCCGTTTCTAAAATACTAGTCAAAACCTCTTTTCCTTCTTTGGCATCATAATCCACAACTTGCCCATCCTTAAATTCAAACCAGAAATCTTTTACAATTGCACCATTGTAAGCCAAAGGTAAAGCACTATATAATTTACCATTTACACCCGTCTTTTTAGGTGCAGAAAAAATTTCTTCTGTAGGAATATTTGGGAAATAGTAGTTACCATTATCTAAAAAGGATCCTCCACCTGCAAATACATAACCTTCTGGAAGTTCAACTACTAAATCCGTTCCTAAAGAATTTGTATAATGAACACTTTCGATATCTAAATGATTTAAAATATGAACTCGCTTATCAAAAGATGCACGATGCTCGTTCCAGTTTTCATTGGCATCCTTTTCGTCTACACGACTAATTTTTAATACTGCATTCCACAAATCAGATAATGCATCTTCTGATTCTGGATATACCTTTTTAGCCCAAGCCATAGTTGGAACGCTGGCCACACACCATGCTGCATGCATATAATCCAATTTATCACGATATGGCTGTGTCATTTCTCTTAATGCCTTTCTATAATTTGCCATTAATTTTGGCTCTACCCCCTTCATTCCATCAGGATCTTCACCAACTAAGCTCAAATAACAAGCTCCCTTTTCAGCCGTTTCATTATGGAATAAAGCTTCATAATCATAAGGCATACGATTCCCTGAAAGATATCTCATACGATTGATTTCATCATCACTATAGCGAACAATTACATCTTTTGCGCCAACATCAAAACATGATTTCACAATCAAACGAACAAATTCATTCATTTCTACGTTAGCACGAACAACTACTATTTGATCTTTTTGAACATTCAAGCCTGAACGAACAATTAAGTCTGCATATTTTTCTTTTAAATTCATTTTATTTTCCTCGATTCTTTCACCTATTATACCAAAAGAAAGAGCACCTTTCGATGCTCTTATTTACTAAATTGTTCTTTTTTTATCTGATCAAAAAATGCCTTGGGATTTTCACACATCGAATGACTGCCACAATGTGAACAACCTCCACCACAACTTGATTTTCCACTCTTTTTATCTTTATAAATGCTTCGACAAGCAAAGCCTGCACATGCACATACAACCAATAAAACTAGAAATGTTGATAGATTCATGAAACCCCTCCTTTTACATTATTTTACCGCAAATTCAACTTCAGCAGTATCACTTTCTTTTGATGGACGAACCAACAAATAAATTAAACCAATCAATAAGATAAATCCAACAATCGTTCCAAATCCAAAAGATCCACCATTGAATAAACTACCTAATTGATAAACGATCAGTGAACATACATAAGCGAATCCACATTGATATCCAATGGCAATCCAGAACCATTTTGTGTTATTCATTTCACGTTTGATAGCTCCCATTGCTGCAAAACATGGAGCACACAACAAGTTAAATACCATGAATGAATAGGCAGCTAGTGGTGTAAAGCTTGCCGATAATTGTCCCCAGAATTCATTTCCTTCTTCAGCGACTTCAGCAAATCCATATAATTGTCCAAATGTTGCGACAACATTTTCTTTGGCAATTAAACCTGTTACACTAGCAACTGCAGCTTTCCAATCGCCCCAACCAAGTGGTGAGAAGATCCATGCGAATGTTTGTCCAATTGAAGATAGAATTGAATGATCAATATCATCAACCATGCCAAATACACCTTTTTCCCATCCAAATCCTTGTAAGAACCACAATACGATTGTAGATAATAAGATAATTGTTCCAGCCTTTTTAATAAAGCTTGAACCGCGTTCCCACATACTTCTTAATACATTAACTGCACGAGGTGTGTGGTATGCTGGCATTTCCATGACGAATGGAGCAGGATCTCCGGCAAATAATTTTGTCTTCTTTAACATAATACCAGAAATAATAACAGCTGCCATACCTACAAAGTAAGCACTTGGAGCTACCCAGCTAGCACCATGGAAAATAGCACCGGCAATTAAACCGATGATTGGCATTTTTGCACCACATGGAATGAATGTTGTTGTCATGATTGTCATCTTACGATCACGATCACTTTCAATGGTACGACTTGCCATAACAGCAGGCACACCACAACCTGTACCAATCAACATAGGAATAAATGATTTTCCTGATAATCCAAACTTACGGAAAATACGGTCCATGATAAAGGCAACACGTGCCATATATCCACAATCTTCCAAGATAGCTAAGAAGAAGAATAATACTAACATCTGTGGTACAAAGCCAATGACAGCACCTACACCACCAATAATACCATCCACAATCAATCCATGTAACCAATCTGCACATTGAATTGAAGTTAAGAAACTATCCACTGCAGGAGGAATAATTTCACCAAACAAGACATCATTTGTCCAGTCAGTTACAATAGTTCCTACTGTAGTTACTGAAATATAATATACAAACCACATTACAAGGGCAAATATTGGAAGTGCTAAAACTCGGTTAGTGACAATACGGTCGATCTTATCCGAAGTAGTTAATACTTCTTTAGATCCTTTTTTGTAACAATCTTTAATTACACTTGTGATATATGTATAACGAGCATCTGTAATAATTGATTCACTATCATCATCCATTGACTTTTCTACAGTTTCAATCACATCTGCATCTGCCTTTGATTTGATAGCCGCTTCAATCTTATCATCTCTTTCAAACAATTTAACGGCATAGAAGAAACGACGACTTGCTTCAATACTTGAAGGCAAACTTGTTTCAATTGTATTCAATGCATTTAATACTTTACCTGCATAAATATTTTTAGCTTTACATTGCGTATTCGTCACCTTTTTTACCTCAGCCATCAACTCTTTGATTCCTGTGTTTTTCAAAGCTGAAATTGGTAATACAGGACAACCTAATTCTTTTGATAACTTTTTATAGTCAATTGTATCTTTTCTTTTTTCAATGACATCCAACATGTTGATCGCAACAACTGTTGGAATACCCAACTCTAAAATTTGTGTTGTTAAAAATAAGTTTCTTTCTAAGTTAGAACCATCAATGATGTTTAACACAACATCAACATTTCCATTTAATAAAAATTCACGAGATACAACTTCTTCCAAAGTGTATGGTGATAATGAATAAATACCTGGTAAATCCGTGATTTTAATATCTTTATCTTCCTTATACTTTCCTTCTTTTTTCTCAACTGTAACCCCTGGCCAGTTACCTACATATTGTGTAGCACCTGTTAAACCATTAAACAATGTAGTTTTACCACAGTTCGGATTACCTGCTAATGCGACTTGAATTGACATAATTCCCTCCTATTTTTAACTTTACTCTACTTCAATCATTTCTGCGTCGGCTTTACGAAGCGATAATTGATATCCACGAACGGTTAATTCAATAGGATCTCCTAATGGTGCTACCTTTTGAACAGTTACACTTACTCCTTTAGTAATTCCCATATCCATAATTCTTCGTTTTGTTGCTCCTTGACCAGACAATTTTTTTACAGTAACTGTTTGACCAATTGAAACTTCCTTTAAAGTCATAATTACTCCTTTCTACACCATGATCTTTCTTGCGAGTTCTTCACTAATGGCTATTCGAACCTCTTTGACATTCACAATTACATTTCCATTGGTTTTACTCACAATCACAATCACAGTCCCAGGCACAAAACCTAAGTTTTCTAAGTGTCGTTGTTGTTCTTTAGAACCACCAATTTTTTTGATTGTATTGACCGAATTTAAATCTGCAAAAGATAATGGCATATCGAACCCTCCTAGTTAGGCACTTCTAACACAGTTAGTTTACTCTTACAATAAAGCAATGTCAACAAAAAGTTACACATGATTAACTTAGTTTGACTGTTCTAACTATTTGGTGTATTTTTTCATTGGAGAATTAAACATATGAACTTACCAACAATTATTATATGTGTCATTTTAGTAATTATTATCTGTATTGGAATTCGTTCCACGAAAAAAAGAGCCACATCAGGATGTTGTGGTTCTAGTGAAACCATAAAAAAAGTAAGGGTAAAAGATAAAAACAAAGAGCATTACCCTTACAAAGCCGTTTTAAAAGTATATGACATTCATTGTCAAAGTTGTGTTCATACCATTGAAAATGCGTTCAATAGCCAAGAAGGCTTTAATGCCAAAGTAAACACGGAAGATAATACCGTGACTATATTATCTAAACAACAACATCCAATAGATGAATTAATCAATACTTTATCTAACGTTGGATATATTTCAAAGGCTATATAGAAAAGGCTCTGTCACAACAAATGGTTGATTTTTGACGAGAAATAGCGTACAATAA
>NZ_JAJDMK010000057.1:0-15915 GCF_020593575.1 Holdemanella sp. DFI.5.55 | reverse complement strand
AGCTTTTTATGAATTGATTTTTATGACTGAAGAGGGAATGAAAACTTTTGAAGTTAGTGTGTTTGAATATAATGTTGTAGACGTTGGTATGGAAGGTACTTTAGTTTTTCAGGGATATCAATTGTTATCTTTCGGTGATTGGATAAAGGAATTTAGTGTATAGTATAACTTTACATTATTTTATGATTGACGTTTAACATTTAATTGATTTTTTAATGTGTGATATGTTATATAGCTAAAATATATAAGACTGGATGAAATTGCACTACAAATCAAAGCCCAAAAGGTAAACGTAAAACCAAGACAGTAAATCAAGACATTGTGAAAGAAATAGGATTCATGTCTTACCCGGGAGGTCTTATGGACAGGGAATTCTAGTAAACTTTAAAATCAGTGATAGTACCCTTGTAGTGAAAAATGATGACTGGACAAAAGATGAATCTATTTGTCTTAGATTTATCTTTTCTAGGATGGTATTTTCTAGGTTTTCTTTGCTTTGGAATTGGAGCATTGTTTGTGAAGCCATATGATGTAGCTGCGTTTACAGAGGTTTATTTGATTCTAAAAGAATCTGTAAAGAAGGATGAGTGTGAAACGGATATTCAAAGTGATTAGAAATGAAAAACCTCTATTGCTTAATATAACAATATAAATCTATGATGGATAATAAAAGAGTATCACTTGTTTATGGTGATACTTTTTTGATTGTCTGATATGCATTTGTATGGTAGTGAAAATAATGAAAAACGATTGAAAATGAAGTAAAAAGGTTTACAATATTAGACATATAGAAAGATTCACTGAGAGTATAAAAGGGGTTCAATTATGATTAGATATATAAAAAAGAATAAAATATTATTTTGCTTTACGCTGATTATCAATTTATTAACATGTTTAACACCCCTATTTTTAGCCTATATTATTGAAAATGTTTCTGGCATTTTTTTAAATCAAGATGAATCTAAAATAACTGTGAGCTTATGGCTGATCGTAGCTTTTATGATTTATCAAGCTTTGTTTTCATATTTGAATTCAAGGTATAAAGCAAAATATAGACAGAAATTAAGGGCAGACTTATCCAAAGATATTTATCGTAGTATATTTAATCAAAATCATAATGAATTTTATGAGAACTCAATCGGATCATATTTATCTTTATTTACAAATGATGTAAAAATGGTCGATGATAATTATTTCTTTCCTTTTTTGTCAATGATTACTCAATGCGTTGTGTTTTTGTGTATTTGTTTTTATTTAATACACGTAAACTGGACTGTCTTTTTTATGATGGATTTGATAGCTATATTTACGATAGCTATTCCACGTTTATTTGCGAAGATATTAAAGAAATCATCTAATCAATTATCTGAACAAAGCCAAGAATATAATTCAAAATTGAGAGAGTTATTTCAATGTTTCGATATCATTCAAGATTATCGTGTTCTACCACATTATATTCGTAAAGGTGAAGAGAATATTGATAATTATGAGAATAAATGTTTCCACTTTAATTTCTTTACTCAGTTAAATACAACATATGCCAATTCCGTAGCGACAATTGGACAAATGTTTTTTCTTTTAGCATTAGCAATATTGAGTTCAAATGGATATTTTAGTGCCACGTACTTTATGTCTGTGGTGACACTTTCAAATAATTTTATTGATTGTTTGTATACTATGGCTTCATATTATGGAAATTTTGTGGCCATCAAAGGCATTAATGAAAGATTGATTAGAATGATTGATAAGAAAGAAAACGAGAAAACACTTCTTATTTCAGAAAAACAAAATAAAGTTTGTTTTGAACATGTGAGTTTCGGATTTCCAAACAAAGAATCTATATTCAAGGATTTTTCTTTCCAATTTGATAAAGGAAAAAAATATGCGATTGTTGGAGACAGTGGATCAGGAAAGTCGACTTTATTAAAATTGATTTTGGGTTATTATTCAATTCAAAAAGGAAGAATCATTTCATTTGACAAAGAACCGGTAATCATTCGGCAAGAAGAACATTTATTTTCAGGAACTATTCGATAAAATTTGTGCTTAGGAGAAAATTTTTCTGAAGAAGATTTGAAAAGTGCAATGGAATTTGCGAATATTTCAGATTTAGATTTGAATCGATTTGTTTCTGAAGATGCAGGCAATTTATCCGGAGGACAAATCCAAAGAATATCTATAGCAAGAGCAAAACTACATTGTCACAATTTATTGTTGTGTGATGAGATTACATCAAGCCTTGACAGTATTAATACTGAAAAAATTGAAAGTAATATTATAGAATTGACTGATAAAACCATAATTTATGTAACGCATAAGATTCATAAGAAAATGCTACAGGGATTTGATGATATATTGGTTTTATCACATGGTAAACTTGTAGAACATGGATCATTTGAAGATTTGCTTTGCAAGAAGAATTATTTTTACCATTTATTTATGAATCAGTAATGGATTGAATTATTACTGAATATTCCATGGTGACAGAGACACCCAATCCACGAAGGGAGCTATTTCAACTTATGAAATGACTCTCTTTTTTATTATTCGATTTTTGAATGATCTTCTTGAAAAAAATTTACCTTTTGAAATTGTATAAGATGATTTTTTAATATGGTCAAGAATGGTGTCGGTGAGCGGTCTGAGTTTATTTTGGACATGTTAAATCATAAAAAAGTTATTGAACAAATAAACTACAGGTGATATATAATATGTAAAGAGTTACAGTAAATAAAGGAACGCTTACAATACTGTGTAAAATAGTTACAGTTAATCTATAAATATACATAGTTACTGGTTACTTGATCGTGTATGATGTGCTGTTACTAAAAAGAAAGTTGGATGAGAAAGATGAAAAATGTAGTTGAGGTGAAAAATGTAATTAAGAGTTTCAAAGATAAAATTGTATTAAATCATGTTTCTTTTAATATGAAACCTGGTGAAATAGTTGGCTTTGTTGGACAAAATGGTGCAGGGAAAAGCACATTAATGAAATGTATGTGTAATTTGATAAATATGGATGAAGGAACTATTTCTATATGCGGAGAAGATGTAGTTAAACAAAGGGAAAAAGCATTATCATATGTATCATGCATGATTGAAGGTCCTGGATTATTTGAAAATATGACAGGTAAAGAAAATCTGGAATTAATGGCCACTTTAAATCGTGCTTCAAAAGAAAAACTACATGAAATGATGGAGTTTACTCAGATTGGTTCTCAACTGAAAACTAAGGCAGTATCCCAATATTCCATGGGCATGAAACAAAGAACAGGTTTAGCTGTGGCTTTAATGAAAGAACCTAAAGTATTGTTACTAGATGAACCAATGAATGGACTGGATGCTACAGGGATTCAAGGCTTACGCGAAGAATTGATACGTTTGGCCAAGGAAAAGAATGTAGCTTTACTAATTTCAAGTCATCAGTTAGGTGAAATTGAAAAGATGGCAGATCGAATCATAGGTATCCATTTTGGGAAAATCAAAGAGATTTCCATGGAAGAAAAAGAAAATGTATATGTATTAGAAACGGATAGAAAAATACCAGATCAATCAGACTTGCAAATCATAGAACAAACAGGAAACACCTATAAATTAGAAGTAAATTCTGTTATGGAAGTACTTTCAAATTTAGAAAAGCAAGGGGTTCAAGTGAAGAATATTACTCAAATACACAAAACATTAGAAGATGTATACAATGAGTTTATTCAAGAGGCATCATTATGATGTACGAACTTAAAAAGTTTATCTTTAATAAACGAAATGCCGGTGTATTTGGATTTCTTGTATTCTTTCTTATTTGTTTTATTGGTTATAACGTATACATGGATAAGCATTATAATGAATCTCAAATCAAAATCTACCAAAAGGCCTATCGAGTTTCTGAAAACAGAATGGATGAAGCAGGAAGTGAAGAAGAGTCTGAATTTTGGGAAAAGGTTTATCGCAATGCGAGTGGTCTGATCCGCTTTTACTACAACAGTGAAAATAAGACAGATGAATTTATTGAATCAAAATTGAGCTGGAATCATTTGATGTTGCAGGCAAATAATGAGGGGTATATCATCAATGATTTTGAGAAAAGAGATGTTCAAACTTTGCAGAATGAAACAAAGCAGTTGAAATATCTAAAGAAGAATCATATTGAAATGTTGAATAGTCCATATGAACCTAATACTTTTAATATATTCAACGAATTGTTTAATCAAAAATTGTATTTAGTAGTCATGCTGATTCTATGCATATTATTATGCGATATATTCGGTTTGGAAATGGAAAGTGGATTTTATAAAAACTTATATGTTTCAAGAATTTCAAAGCAAAAAATATTGTTGAATAAGATAAAGTTTTCATTGTTTGCAGCAACTTTTTTGATAATAGTGATGCTTTTGATTATCGTTCTTTCTGGATTGATTTTTGGGATTGGAAATTGTGATTATCCGTACTTTTACTTTAATCAGATGTATACAGTGAAAGAAATTGTTGCAAAAAGTATTATTCTATTAGTTGTAGAAAGTATATTTGTGGTCGGTATATCTGCATTGTTATTTACATTCAGTTTAAATAATGGATTTATTGTAGCTGTAAATCTAATTCTATATGCACTTTTCTTTGTCTTAGGAAATGTAACAGGCTATTCTAGATTCTTTGTGTATATTCCATTTTTACATATTGATTTTGTGAACCTAATTATTTATAAGCAGGTTGTCTTGGCTGCTATTATAAGCTTGATGTATTTTCTGTCTTGTAGTTTGATTTCATTACAATGTTTCAAAAAAAGAGAGTTGGTGAGATAAATGTGGACTTATGTGCTTTTCAATATCAAATCTAATTTAAAAAGAAAAGAAAATCTAATTCTAGTGGTACTATTCATCATTTGTGAGATTGCTTTGTTGTTTATTTTGAATACAAAATCATTTACAGAAAGTCCATATCAAACATCACTAGGCATTAGTATAGCAAGTGTTTCACAAAAGAATGATCCCAAACTTTACCAAGAATTTATGGATGAAGTAAATTTGATACGTCAGACTATTGATAAGGGTGAGCAGGATGGAAAAGAAAAAAATTGGAAGTCATATTGTGAATATAAAGTAAAGGTGAGCGTGTTGGAAGCACAGTGGTATATGGTGACTTCAAACATGCCTAATGATTCCTATTTTGAACATGCAGATGTTCTAGAAGAATTAAGGAAGGAATATGGATTACCTGATTTGTCGCAATACGAGAAATTAATTGTACAAAAATCAAATAATGATATTAATTTATATTTTTGTTCAATGCAGCAGGCTCGTTACTTTGACTACTTGCTAAAACATGATCTTACTCCAATAACATATTCATATGTGGATGCATCCAGTGTTTCACTACAGATAGCTCGATATATATTGCCTGTAGTTTTACCTTTGCTGGTTGGACTTCTATTGTTTCAACAAAGAGAAAGACGAGCAAAGACAGAAAAAACAATTCTAACTATTTCTGGAGTAAAGAAAAAATATGTGAGATGGAATTTGATTTCTGACGTGCTTTTTGTTCTATTGGTTGTTTTCTTGCCTATTTTAGTTTATATGATAGTTCTTGTACCTTTTAAAGGTGTATCGAATCTGATCTATCCGGTTTTATATTATAAGCCAGGATTTACTGGTTTTCATTATTGGGATACACAAGGATTGGATCATATTGAGCTTGTGGCAAGTGGACTAACGAATATGAGTGTCAATCAGTTTACAACGCCAGGAATGGAGTTGATGCCATTGTGGCAATGTACACTATTTGTAACATTTGGACTTGTGCTGTCTACAACGTTTTATGTCCTACTCATAACTGTATTATCTAAACTTATGAAAAACAAATACTTATCTTTGCTTGTATTTTTAGTTGTCTTGGGTCTTTGTTCTTTTGCATCGCCATTAGGAAACATGCAGAAGATCAATACATTCAATCCAATGTCATACAGAGATTTTGGAATGAACCTATTAGGTACTAGTTATTTTGGATATTTTGCAGGAATTGTAATTGTTGGACTATATAGTGTGATTTTGTATTTAGTTTCGAAGTGGTGTGCTAAGAAAGTACGCGTTTAATATATCATGATGAAACAATTGAATTATAAAAGTTAGAATAGCTGAGACGAAAAAGATTTGCTTTGTTTTTATCGTAACTTGCGGTTAAATAATATATATTCTATGTGATGTACATAGAAAAAGCGTGTTTAAGGGTACAAAAAAATAAAAAAATAAATTTTGATACCCTTAAATGGCATTTATGTTATTATTAGCTTAAATAAAATGTGTTGAAAGGTTAAATGATTATGAATAATCAGTTTTATGGTGAACTAATCCTATTCTTAATTACTTGTCTTGTTGCACTTCCACTTCAATTTATTCCTAAACTAAAAGAGAACAAGAAAGTAAAAATAATTTTTGGCCTCGTGGTTTTTGCTGTGTTTGGTATTTATGCTACGTATACAAGTATCAAAGATAATCCTAAAGTGGATGCCAAATTAGGTGAAAATTATATAGAGTTTAAAAAGAATGAAGTTATTTCGCTTAATAATATAGAAGATGTTCAGTTTTATGATAACGTAAAGTTTGAGATTGTACCTAATGGCTATCGATGCAGTAATGATGATTATTATTCTGGAGATGCCAATGTAAATATAAAAAAAGGTGAAAAAACTTTAAAATACATATATAAGGGTAAAGTGTATATCAATGCGAATAATAAAAGTTATATTGTTCTTAATGAAAAAGGTGCATCCAAGTCTTATGTGTTTAATTTGGGTACGAAAAAGAAGACAAAACAAATGTATTATGAATTACTTGAGCATGTGCATTGAAATCTATAAAAGGCAGAATGAATATGAGAAAATGGCGAAATAAATTTATTATATGTTTGATGATTGTATTTGTATTTTTGAGTGGGATTTTTTATATAAATAGGAAATCAATAGGATATGTTTTAGATTATTTATATTTTATACGTGTGGTTGAAACAAATTCTTTTAGGTTAAATACTATTCCGAATTTAGATACAAAACAAATATATTTAAATAAGATAATGAATTGTAAAAATGATCGTGAATTTTTAAATGACTTAATTGAATTTTATTTCAATTATGAGACAAAAGGCCATTTCAATATTGTAGATGTGGATTCATATCATAGAATACATCAAGTGTATAAGAATTTAATTCAAGACAAAAGAATCAGTAAGAATAATTGGAATTATAAGAAACTAATGGATAAAGAGGTGTTTGATTCGTATTCCAAACTAGGAAAAGACACTTCTTATTTGCATGAAGAAAATGATAGAGGTGCTGATTGCTATGAAGACGGAGAATTCTTTGTGATTGAGTTTCATTCTTTTGATATAAGTATGTTAAATTCATTGGCTCAAATAAACGAAGAGCTTCAAGATTTTCATGGGGATAAAATAATAATTGATATTTCAGATAATGAAGGTGGATCTGATATTGTATGGAAAAAGTTAGTGTCTTATTTAAGTGGAGCAGATTATAGATATAAATCTAAAATAACAGGTCATGGAAAGGCATCGAAAAAATATGTGGAATCGTATGGCATAGATGTTCAAGGAAGTGAATCTAAGTTTTCATATATAGATTGCATAGATATTCAATCAGAGAAATTGTTTGATTTTAAAAAAGTTTATTTGATTATGGGTGATAAAACTTTTTCTGCAGCCGATTCATTTGCCAGATTTTCCCAGTGCACTGGATTTGCGACAGTAATAGGTAAAGAGAGCGCAGGATTTGGAACGGGTTTAGATCCTATGTTATTAAAATTGCCGTATACGAATGTGTTAGTTATGTTAGATTCAGTTGGTAAATATCCTGAAACAACAAAACCAAAATATGAATTAAATAATATTTGTATTAAAGATGTTGAGCAATATATAGTTACAAATAATATATAAAAAAAGCGCCTGGCAAATGCTAGGCGCAATCTTTGACAAATGGTGGTCTTAGCCGGATTAGTCTCTGTTGCAGCAAGTGTAGTTGCCTACTATATTTGCAAATGGCTTGACGGAGATGACTGAGTAGTAAAGCATTGTAAAGTGGCCTGGTCAGCCGCTTTTTTTAATATAAAAGGAACTTGACGGTCAATTCAAGTTCCATTTACGTGGCAGTTATTTCTTAGCTTTTGCCTGGTTGAATTATAGCATGCTTTTTAGCGAATGCAATGCTATTGATTAGGCGAAATGTTACTAGGTCAAAATGTTAATATTCACCAAAAGCATATAAAGGTGCAATAATTCAAGAAAATGCATAAAATCCTATGGTTTTTATCAACTTTTTGAAATTTTTGATAAAATTTTGCAATAAAGTTAGTATGGATTATTTCGCGTTTTATTGTATCAACTGATGCTCAGTTGACTTATAGAATTGTTATTTTTTGCTATTTGATTTTATGATAAAATGGACATACTATTCTGCAACTCCTCTCTCGGTAACGGGAAGGAGGTGAATCTCGTGGAGGAGATATTGTTATCCGTTATTGTCTCTGTCATAGCAGGTGTGGTAACCCATATTATATGCAAATGGCTCGATGGGGATAAGTAGAATAGTGAGCCTTTAGCGGTAGAATTAGTCCTTCTACTGCTTTTTTCGCTGAAAAAAGGATGGTTTAGTCCGAACCATCCTTTTACTCGTGTAGGCTTGTTATCCGTTTGCCTACTTGAATTATAGCATACTTTTTAGGTAATTCAATGCTCATGATTAGGTGAAATATTATTGGTTCCATGTATATTCGATTCGTGCTTTCAATATAGTTGTTTTTCCATGTCATATTCTTTAATTGAAACTCTAAAATTTTAGATTGTTTCGGTGATCACGATATTGATTTATAGTTTGAAAAAGTACTGTTGAAAATATACAAACTTAGTGTATTTGATAGAATTATTTACTTACTAAGTTATTTTACACGCGAAAATAACATATGATACGTTTGGATGAAAACAATTACATATATGCTACCATGAAAAAAGAGTGCTATTTATAACGATAAAATAAAACTTATATCATTTTTATTAATAATTACAACAGTTATCACGTAAAAAAATAGATCATTCGATTAACAATAGTGTTGAAGTTAATGATGTCTATGCACCATTTCCAATTATTACAGTTAAACTGGCAACGATGCAAAATGGTTTTAACATAGGAAAGAATGTAGTTGAATATGTTATTTGTTAAGAATGTGTGGTAAAGTAATCTAAAACAGAAAGATAAGGATATTTAATGATTAATACTTTAATTTGTGATGATGAAATAAATGATGCCAACATTGTTAAAGCATGTATAGAGAATTTATTGGATTCAAAAAACATTGCTTACAATATAGAAATATGTTTGAATGCGACAGAGCTAATAGAGAAAAGTAAAAATGTTAATTTTCTCTTTTTGGATATGGAAATTAATGGAATTAGTGGAATAGATATGGGATTGAAGCTTAGAACGTTAAAAAATCAATGTCACATTATTATTACTTCGAATTATCAAAAATATTTATTGGATGGATATTCCATAAAGCCAGATCGGTATATACTAAAGCCTTATACGCAGGATCAATTTAATATGATTATGGAACCTGTATTCAATGAATATTTAAATGAAAATAGATATATTATGGAACCTGTATTCAATGAATATTTAAATGAAAATAGATATATTATGGATGAGAAGATTCCTGGAACAAAGATTTATATTAATGATATCTATTATTTGGAATATAGTAGAAAATACACCTATTTATATCTACATAATAGAACAATTAAAACTCCTTATTCGTTAAGCTATTGGAGAAGTACACTATGTAACGAGGCATTTGAACAGTGCTATAAGTCTATATTAGTGAATTTGAAAAGAATAAATTATTTAGATAAGCAGGATGTCATCTTACAAAATAATGTTAAACTCCCTGTTTCCAGATTCTACAAAAAAACTTTTGAAGAAGCTTGGATCAATGAAATGAGTAAATCTATATGACATATTTTTTTCACACATGTTTATTGGTGATCTTATATACGATTCTTTCCATACAAGATAAAATCAAGCCAAACATAAAATCAATCGGCAAATTTATAATATTCACAATCATCATAGTGCTCTTTAATTATTCTATTTCAAATAGTCATTTATTATGGATGTTTGCCTTAATAAATATTGTTTTTTACGGATTGTTTATTCAGTTTATTTTTCATAAAAACTTAACTGATTCACTTTATCTGTCCATTTCATATTGGATTTGCATTGAAATGGTGGATTTGATATTTCAATTTTGTAGAATTGATTATTTGAATTTGACAAGCAACTACTTGTTTATGTTTGTCCTAATTATAATTATGTATGTTCCCTATCTATATTTAGAGAAAGTTGAAAAAAAGATATGGATCTTTATATTGCCCATAACACTATGTTTTTTTATGATATATATTTTGGAGAATGAAGATCTTTTTGAACGTATTTCAATGATTATATTAATTGGTTTGTTTATTTCAAACTTATTGTATTTATATTTTTTCTCATTTACCATCAAAAATATAAATCTTCAAAATGAAAAAAACGAATTACAACGAAAATTGAAAATTGCTCAAAATAATTACAATAATACATTTGATTTTTTACACGCACTAATACATGATAGTCATTCTATAGATATGTATTTCAAGAACAAAGAATATGAAAAAGCAGAAAATGATTTTTATGTAATGAAGCAGGAAATAATTGAAAAGTTCAATGCCATTTACACCGGAAATACAGCTTTGAGCACCGCAATATGCAACATTGATCTTGGAAATGCAACCGTTCAACATTTCGTTCAATGTAATACAAAAGAGTTTAATGATTCGGATCTGACTATATTTTTCATAAACACATTGAATAATCTGATAGAGGATAATGAGCCTATCATATATGTATCCATAATAAACATAGGTTTAAATAAAGCAATTTCAATTAAAACAAGCCTAGTACATGATTTCTCGGTTGTTGAAAGAGAGAACCATAGATTTATAAAAAAATACAATTTAAAAGTAGACAAAGAAGAAAAAAAGATTACTTTCTTGCATCTTAATCCCAAATAACAACCACATGATACCGTGTGGTTGTTTTACTTTCTTTTCTAGGTTAAAGTGAAAACAAAAATAAGAAGGAAGAGGTAAAGTTTGAATATGCTTTGTTTCAAACATGTATTATTATGAAAGCACTTAGTATTAAACACTTAAATAAGAATAAGATCTTGAACGATATAAATCTAGACATAGAAGCAGGAGAAATAGTGGCTTTGGTAGGTCCAAATGGTTCTGGAAAATCAACATTAATGAAGTGTATAATGGGATTTTCAAATATAGATAGTGGCGAAATCTGGATTTTTGATTCTCTTAATAATAAGAAAGCATTAAAAGGTGTAGCTTGCAGCATTGAATATCCACCATTATATCCTGATTTAAATGGATTGGATCATTTTAAATTGATTTCTCAATTAAATAATATTAATGAGCAGCAGATGAATAACTATATAGAGTTTTCTGGCTTAAAAGAAAGGCTCAAGAAAAAAACAAAGTATTATTCTGTAGGAATGAAGCAGATGCTGATTTTATCTTTGGTTATAATGCAAAATCCAAGGCTGTTAATTCTAGATGAACCATTTAACGGGTTAGACTTACAAACTAAGAAAAGAGTCGTAGATGAACTAGAAAACTTGAACAAACAAGGGACAACAATATTATGGTCATCACATGAAATAAACCAGTTAAGAGAGATGAGTGATAGATATGTCTTTATTAATTGTGGAAAAATCGTTGGGCATATGCAGAATGAAAAAAAGTATAAAGCGGTGAATCGAGAGGATCCTTTGGAACGATACTACTTTGAGGTATGTAAAAATGTTTAATTTTCTAAAATTTGAAATTAGAGGTTTCATGTCAAAAAAAGTACTCTGTTATATTGCACTATGTGCTTTTTTGATGTTTTGTGGCTGTGTCAAAACAAACAAAGAATATTTGGAGTTAAAGAATAGAAGAATAGAAAATTTACAGATAATGAAAGTTGATGAACAGAATCATATCAACATATTGAAATACGATTTGAGTCAACAATATGATAAGGAAAAAGAAAAAGAATTGCAGTATTGGTATCTTCAAATTGATTATACGGATGCATTGGAAAATGCCTATGTAAAGAATGATGATCTAGAAATACTGAAAAAAAGAATTCAAAGAAACAAACATGTTTTATATGGGTTGAACAAAAATTATTTGAGTCCATTTACAGATTCTTTTGTACCTAATAAAAAAAGCTTAAAATCTGATATTGCGATGGATGAATTTAATTTGAAAAACAACCAATTGGATGTGGTTGATCAACAAAAACCGACATTTTGTTTTTACTTAAAAAATATACAATGTAAATCAATCTTTACTGCTGTTATTTTCCTGTTGATTATTATTATTAACGCAGACATATGGAGTAAGGAATTTTCAAGTACAAAACCATATCAATATATATTTTCATATCCATTAAGCCGAAAATGTATTTTACTAATACGAAATATGTTTTATTGCATAATCTCTTTGTTGTTGGTTGTATCTTTTACTGTTGTTCTTTGTTTTGTTGGATATATTCAATATGGTTATGGAGGACACTTATTTATCCTAACAAATGGTTCATTACTAAAAATCATGCACATCCTATTAAAAAGCTTTCTTATTTTTATGTTGAGTCTACTAATGTATGTTCAATTTATACAGCTAGTATCTCTGGTTTTAAAAGATGAGATCATTACCTGGTTTGCCGTGATTATGATATCACTGGTTTCTTGCTTTGTGATAACAGGTTGGAATCCTTTCTCATATATTCTTTCTTTTAATATTGATTTTTATTATGAAAAGACATTTATTTTATTTTTCATAAATCTACTTATACCTTTTATAAGTTGTGTCTTTATAGAAAATATGGATTTTGAATAGGAGATTCAATATGATTAAATATCAAGTAATCGCAATCTTAAAAATGAGGATCACTAACATATTCTTACTGTTATTGATTATGTTAAATCTGATATCTTTTATCAGTTTAAATAATCAGAAGACAGATTTTGAGAATGATGTAAATAACAAAGTTCAAGAAACGATTGCGTTAAAACAGAAATTTAAAAGTCTTAGAATTGTATACCAATATGAATCTGATGAAAGTTGGAATAATTTCTTTTCTTATTTGGATTGGAAAATAAATCGCTTAGAAAACTTAGCTGGCCAAGATTCTATCGACGCATATTATAAATGTTTATTAGAAATATCCAGTGTCGACATCGATTGTTATGCAAACGATAGAGTTGGGGATCTTCATTTTAAAAGTATTAAGCCCAAAGAATTTGATCAAGAAAGGTATGAGTTTAACAGGAATGCATTAAATACTGTTTTTGCCAAAGCAAATACATCGAGTTTTATACATCAACTCTATGTTAATGAAGTTTCTCATATGAAATTAATGTATCAAAGAGTATACGAAAATTCTTTTCTAGATAAATCCTCGTTATTAGGTTATTTGCTGAATAATCTGAAAGCAGATTCTATTCTATCTTTTTTGTTGCCGGTTTTGATTGTTATATTCACTTTAACTGTTTTAAACGTATATCAAGACAATAATTTACATCAACTACTCACAATCCAATCTAGAAGAAGATATTTGTTTAATATAGTCATATCTGTATGTATTTGTTTAGGGATTATTTATTGCCTTTCATTTTTTGTGATTGGTATGACTCTTCTGCAAAATCATCAATTTACTAAGATAGATACAAAAATATTGGTTGATCAGGTCAATATTTTCAAGTTTAACAGTTATGTTCATGGTGTGGAAAAAATGTATTATATGGGAAACGAATACTTTGCTTCTGCTGATACGCTGTTTACTATACCTGAATGCTTAAGTTTAATGCCAATATGGAAAGTCCTATCTCTTTTAGGAATTATGAATATGACTAAAACGCTATTCTATATTTTAACTACAACATTAATATTCTTATGCACACGAAAAAAGAAGAATTTTAAAACTGTGTGTATAGCATCTTTTATTATTACTTATTGCATTTCGCAATTTGGATTGTTGTTTCCATGTATAAACCCATTGGCAATTGTTTCTTCATTTAGCCTTATTTGCGGAGGATATGAAATAACATGGTTGTATGGAATGATAGAGCTAACCCTTTATACACTGTTGCTGTATTTGTTTATACGCAAAAGAATAAGAAAGGTTGATTTTTAAAATGATTAATATTATTAAATATTATTTTTCCAGTACAAAAGATATTAAACCTCTCGTAATATTTTATTGCTGTATTTCTGTTATAGTCTCTATTATCTCAGCATTGTTTCCTCTGTTTGAAGGCTATTTAATTGATTATATTACTCAGATATAGATGAATAAGCAAAGTTCTGAAGATAAAACGAGGGTAAGAAAAACAATGGATTTAGGGGGAAATAAAAATAATCGAAATCGATGAAAAAAAGCGGATAATTTACTATCCGTTTTTAGTATGCTTTGAAAATTTTTTGTAGTTTTTTTGTAACTTTTATCTAAAAGAGAGAATGAATTCGCTATTATTGATGATATTGAACATAACCATAATGCAAGAATATGCTTTAAATAAGGCGTAAAAAAAGCACCTGTGAAATGCTAGGTGCAATCTTTGACAAATGGAGGTCTCAGTCGGAATCGAAAAGCTATTTTGTTGATAACGGATTTTATTGTTATTTCTGCTTTGTATAAAGGTGCAATAATTCAAGAAAATGCATAAAATCCTATACTTTTTATCTGTTTTTGAAAATTTTTTGAAGAAATTTTGCGATAAAATAATGATGAACAATATTATATTTTATGATAAAATGGACATACTATTTTGCAACTCCTCTCTCGGTAACGGGAAGGAGGTGAGAACGTGTCAGAGTTTTTCTTCAACTTTTTAGTCTCTGTCGGAGCAAGTATGGTTGCCTACTATATTTGCAAATAGCTTGATAGAGATGACTAGACAACAAAGCATATAAGAGCAGGATGACAACCTGCTTTTTTTTGTAAAAAAAGAAGAACTGAGTGACGAGTTCAGTTCTTCTCACGTGGCAGATTCATCTTCAACTTTTGCCTATTTAGATTATATCATGAACTTTTTAAAAGTAAACGTCCGAGACTTAGCAAAAGCTAAGTACGAGGACACGTACTTATTGACTACTAATAAATTATATCATGTATTTTAGAGCACTAATAGACTGTGCTTTTAAATTTATACTTGTTAAAATCATTGTATAAAGAATACTTAGAGAATGAAAAAGGAGCTTTGATACCAATGCAACATTTTGTCATACACTTTATTATACACTCTTGGATTTGTGTGAGTCTGTTATCGACAACATTATCTAGAGTAAAAAAAAGCTCCAATGTTTTAATTTTTATTTCTTCAATATATATTCTTTTATATTTATTAGGATATGGAAAGAAACTTTTTACATTAACAAATAACATTATATATATATTAATTTATTTATTTATAATTGGATATTACATATATGTAATATTTAAAATTTTAGATACAAAGAAAAAGGACTAGTTACATAGTCCTCGGTAGCACAGTACAAAATAAAAAGAGAGGATTGCAGTCCTCTCTCTTTATTTTAGTGTTGCCACCAAATTTGCCTACTTGAATTATATCATGAACTTTTCAAAATTAAATGTCCGAGACTTAGCAAAAACAATTTAAATAAATTAATTAAAATTCTAGATTTTCATTATTTGAATTATAATTTTGAAAATTTTTATTCATTGCTTTAGAAAAAAAGGGGAACTAACTCAATGTCATTAAGTTAAGAAATGACGGTTTTGAGGGGAACACAAAAAATGTGCTC
>NZ_JAJDMK010000056.1:0-16135 GCF_020593575.1 Holdemanella sp. DFI.5.55 | reverse complement strand
AGAGTCTGGCTGATACACCCTTCATAGCTTTTATAATATTTGGAATGTAATGCTGTGGCGTACAATTGATAAGCATATGGATATGATCCTCATCCATATTCATTTCAAGGATTTGAAAACCATTATCCTTTGAAATCTGAGTCAGCAGCTCTTTTAATCTTGTTGAAACCTTTCCATTCAAGATATTACGACGATACTTTACACACCATACAATATGATACTGTATTGAATAGACATAGCCTCTACCTTTAACAACTTCCATGTGTTTTTACCTTATCTATATTATAACATACGTATATATTCAAATCACTATATTTATCATTTATTTTTAAATTATTTATCTAACATCTGCACATCTAATTCATCTCATAACTAAAGTCACGAGTGTTCTTAGATTGCTTTATAAATTGCCAAAGGGCTTTACTTTCTTGAATGCGTAAAACTTCTACAATAACTTTAGAGACAATCCCTGTAAATATCACAAATATTGAAAAAATAACAAGTGCATTGAATAATTCGTGTCCTGTAAATGGAGATCCATTTTTAACTGAACTAATAATCAAGCCTGGAATCCCGATTTTTAACAAGATATTTGATGCATATACATTTACTTCATCATTAAAGATGTTCTTTTTAGCTCCCACAAAACCAACAATCATAATCAATAATAAAATAGTCATTTGTGTAATAATGGTTGTGATATTCATAATAATCCTCTTCCCTTAAATTAAAAGGACAACAAAGAGTTGTCCTACTTTAGTAACGATAATAAACCTCGGTTTGTTGATTGTCAATTTGGATTGACCATTGTTAGTTGTACCTTTTGTTTCTCCTGGTCAATATTGTATACCCATACCGTAACAATATCTCCTACAGAAACAACATCACTTGGATGTTTTACTCGTTTTGTACTCATCTTTGAAACGTGAACTAAACCATCTTCGTGTAGTCCAATATCTACGAAGGCACCAAAGTCAACCACATTACGAACTGTACCTTCTAGCTTATCATTAATATGTAAGTCTTCGATTTCCAATACATCTTTTCTTAGTAATGGCGCATCATATTTATCTCGATAATCTCTAAGTGGCATACAAATCGCATCTAAGATATCCTTCAATGTATAACTATCTAAGCCTGTGTCTTGCATCAATTGTTTTGTATCACAATTAGAAATCACGTCTTTTGCCTTTTGTGTTCCCAAATTAGAAGTATCCAGGCCTAATTCTTTCAACAATACTTTCGTTGCCTTATACGATTCAGGGTGAATGCTTGTACGATCCAACGGTTCTTTTCCATCTTCAATACGCAAGAATCCAGCTGCTTGTTCAAAGGCTTTTGGACCAATCTTAGGGATCTTTTTAATTTGTGTACGCGATTCAATTTTTCCATTCTCTTCACGATATGACACAATACTTGATGCGCTCGCATTATTTAATCCCGCAACATTTTTAAGTAAAGAAACACTGGCTGTATTGATATTTACGCCCACGCGGTTAACAGCTTTTTCAACTACGAAATCCAAACGTTCTTTTAATCTTGAGGTTGGCAAATCATGTTGATATTGACCAACACCAATCGATTGAGGGTCAATCTTGATTAGTTCTGAAAGTGGATCCATCAATCTTCGCGCAATAGAAATGGCACTTCTTTGCTCAACATGTAAGTCTGGGAATTCTTCAATAGCTAATTTAGAAGCACTATATACGCTAGCACCTGCTTCAGAAACAATGGTATAAGATACTGGTAAATTAAATTTTTTGATTGTATTCGCAACGAAAGCTTCACTTTCTCGACTTGCCGTACCATTGCCAATCGCAATTAAATTCACATGATATTCATTACATAATTGAACTAATTTTTGTTCAGACTCTCTTACTTTCGCATTTGGCTGATGTGGATAAATCACATCGACAGTTAATTTCTTACCCGATGCATCAATAACAGCCAATTTACATCCGGTTCTAAAGGCAGGATCAAAGCCTAGAATCACTTTATCTTTCATGGGTGGTTGAAGTAAAAGTTTTTCTAAGTTCATAGAGAATACATCAATACTTGATTCATGTGCCTTTTCACTTAAAGCTGAACGAACCATTCTTTCAATGGAAGGATAGGCAAGTCTTTTTAAGCCATCTAAAATGGCAGCACGAACATACTCACTTGTACCACTGTTAGTAAAGCGAATAAATCTTCGACATACCCAATTTTCGATATATTCTTCGTTAAAGGAAATCGAAACATTTAATACTTTTTCTTTTTCACCACGATCAATAGCCATAACACGATGCGGTGCTAATGTATTCACTCTTTCTGAATAGTCATAATACATCTTATAGACTTTATGATCATCTTCATGATCTTTCTTTTCGCTTGCAACAATACGACCAAAATTTGTCATTGAATCCAATATTTTATTGCGCACATCCACATCATCACTCACTTTTTCGGCAATGATATCGCATGCACCTTGAATAGCAGCTTCACGATCTTTTACGTTTTCATTAATGTAGGCATCTAATTCTGTTTCTTTAAAATAACGAGGAAAAGACATAAAAGTATCGGCTAGTGGCTGTAGACCATTGGCAATCGCAACACTTGCACGCGTCTTTTTCTTTTGTTTGTAAGGACGATAAATATCTTCTACCTGTGATAATTTTGTACATGCGTTGACATTCTTTATAATTTCATCATCCAATTTCCCTAATGTTTCAATACGAGCTAAGACTTCTTCCTTACGCTTAGCTAAATTCACTTGATACGCATAATTTTCTTGAATGACACGAATTTGTTCTTCGTCCAAACCTTTTGTACGCTCTTTACGATAACGTGCAATAAAAGGAACTGTAGCTCCTTCTTCTAATAATTCCAATGTATTCTTAACTTGCGAAATTGAAATATTCAATTCTTTCGCAATTAAGGAAATTATATTTTCATCCATAGTAAAACCTCATTTCAACCCTATTATTATACCAAAAATTAAAAATCTTCGTCTTACTACATGTGAATATTTTTTACATAATTTGGTTGTCAACAAGATAAATGTCGTTATTTCAATATTTAATTTCACATAAAACGACATTATTTCAATATTTTTAGCAATGATGTTTGAAGTCTCATCGTTTGATTGGAAACTTTAAAGGTTTATGGAGTCGCAGAATTAATGATAAAGATAGATTAATATATAAAATTGATGAAGAAGCTATATATATAATTAGTTGCAGGCAACATTATACTGACCACTAAAGAAGTGAATTTTCACTTCTTTTTTCTTGACCACTTAGTCTTATATTTTAACCACATACTTTTCATGACTATACTTTTAATATTCCTTGTGGAATAATAAAGCCATGAAAGTAAGAATTGAGATTGATGATTCATTAAACGAAGATGAAATTGTCATACGTACAAAAGAATATACTGAGGAATTGAAACAATTGATTTCAAATTTTAAATCAAAGCCGAGTATACAATTCTTTAAACAAGATACGGAGTATTATCTAGATTTAGATGCGATCTTATTCTTTGAGAGTGATAATGGAACAGTCTATGCGCATACTGTCAGCGATATGTTTTCTACAACACAGAAGTTGTATGAATTAGAAAATATATTGCCGAATTCCTTTTTAAGGATCTCTAAATCTACAATTGTGAATATACAGAGAATTTACTCTCTGTCTCATTCCGTATCGAGTCATCTCATTACTTTTCAAAATAGTCATAAACAAGTCTATGTATCAAGAATGTACTACAAAGTATTAAAAGAAAGAAGGAATCATTTATGAAAAGAAATTGGTTTTGGGGCATAATTTGTATTCTAGGTGCCATATTAATTTTTGGAAACTTATTTGGTTTTCTACCATTTACATTCAGTCTATGGAAAATCATTGGAACTCTAATCTGTCTATCTGTTATTATCGATGGAATCAAAGAAAGAAGCTTCTACAGTCCACTATTTGGAATTGCGATTATTTTCTATTTATTCAGAGAAGATTTAGGTTTTGAAGAAATTTCTTTATGGCTTCTATTATTAGCTACTTGGCTATTAGCTTGGGGATTAACTAGTATTTTCCATCCTGAAAAAAGCCATATTAAAGTCAACAAACAAATTGAAATCAATTTTGGTGATGACGATACAGAAGATGTAGAATATTCAACAAATTCTATCATCAATATTACTTCTAGTTTTGGTGAAAAAGTTCAATATATTCAAACCAATGATTTACAATATGTGACCATTGACTCTAAATTTTCAGGATTGAAACTCTATTTTGATCAGGCTACCATTCAAAATCAAGCTACGATTGAAATCGATGGAAATTTTACAGGTATTGAACTCTATGTACCTAAAGAATGGAGTGTACAAAGTCATGTTCGTGCCTTCTTTGGTGGAGTTGATGAAAAAGGACAGCCATCATCTAGTGGCTATCCTACATTAAATATCACAGGGCGTATTCATTTTGGTGGAGTTGAAATCCATTATATCTAAGAAAGACAATTAACGTCTTTCTTTTTTATATTCTGTATCATTTTTTGCGAGAAGATACAAACAATATTGATTCATACTAATGCCTTCTTCTTTGGCATGCATGGATAAGAATCTATGAATCCTTTTGGGTATTCTTAATTTAAGTTGTCCTGAATACGATTGTAGATCACTAGGAAGCGAAATCTCTTTCCCATCTTCCTAAATTCCATGTTTCTTTTGCGTCTTTGGCAAGTTCTAATAAGTCATCTAATGAATCTGAACATGTCATACATCCAGGTTTTACAAATGAGCAACGACTCGAACCACCTTTAGGTTGTTTGATCTCATATCCATATTCTTTCATTACTTTAACTATATCTTCAAAATGAATATCATGATCCAATTTAACAACTTATCCCAAGAAGATATCTTTTCACCTGGTATTTGGTGTCAATCATATTTTTAATGATCTCTACCTTAGATGTATATGAAAAAGATATTAAAAGTCAAAAAAAGAAGTCATTTAGACTTCTAATTTAACTCATTTTCTTTTGAACCGCACGCATTGCACTGAGCCACAATGGAATCAATACAAGTGTAGCTGCAACCCATGCTGCTTGATCGGCCCATGTGATTGCATTATATTTGAAAATAGGAACAAAGCATAATGCCACAATGCAGCGTGCAATCATTTCTACAAAGCCTGCAAGCATAGCTCGAGCAGAATAGCCAAGGCCTTGAACGGACATTCTTGTTGTGATCAAAATCCCTAGTACAGGATAGAAATAGCCCATTCTTCTTAAATATAACGCACTCGCATCTAACACTTGTGATTCATTGGCGCTCACAAACATCATGCTTAAAATTCTTCCAAAGAAAACCATTACGACACAGGCGAATGCACCATATAAAATACTCACCATTACACCTTTATGATATCCATCATGGATTCGTTCTAACTTGCAAGCTCCATAGTTTTGGGAAAGGAATGTAGAAACAGCTGCACCTAATGCATCAAATGGACACATCATCAACGATTTAATGCGCATACCTGCCGTAAAACCAGAAACATAAATGGTTCCCAAAGCATTGTTAGCCGACTGCATGACCATAGAACCTATGGCTGTAATCGAAAACTGTAAACCCATAGGAACGCCCATGGCAAGTAGTTTTAGAGAATGTTGCTTATCCACATAACGACTTGATTTAGGTATATGTAAAACATTGACCTTAAACGCAATTAATAAGAAACAAAAAATGCCACTTACGGCTTGCGCAAAAATGGTTGCGATGGCAGCTCCTGCACATCCCCATTTCAAAACAAGAATGCAGAAAAAATCAAGGCCAATATTTAAAACAGCGGAAAAAGCTAAAAAGAAAAAGGGTGTTTTTGAATCTCCAATAGCTCTTAATATAGCCGATAAATAATTATAGAGTAATGTAAATGGTATCCCTGCAAATATGACAACTAAATAGGCATAGGCATCTTTAAAGATTTCATCATTGACTTGTAAAATGTGAAGAATGTCTGCACAAAATACAACGACTAAGATGGATACCACAAAAGCTGTAATGGCTGTCCATGCAGCTCCTGCATAAATATAAGTATGCATTTCATCGAGTCTTTTTGCGCCGAAACTTTGCGAAACCATAATCGAAAAGCCTTGGCATATTCCCATACAAAATCCTAGAATCAAAAACTGCACACTACTGCTTGCGCCTACGGCTGCCAATGCATAAGACCCTAGTGTTTGCCCAACAATAGCCGCATCAACAACGTTATAAAATTGTTGAAATAAATTTCCTAATAATAATGGAATACTAAAATTCAAAATGAGTTTTAAAGTATTCCCCTCAATCATACTCTTTTGCATATTCCCTTTTTTAAACCTCATCAAAAAAGAAGTCATTTTATTGACTTCTTACCAAGCTAATACTTCAATTCCTTTTTCTGTAACTAGAATTGTGTTTTCCCATTGTGCCGATAACTTTCCATCTTTTGTGTAAGATGTCCATCCATTATCTTTATCAATGTATAAATCACGCGTTCCTTGATTGATCATAGGCTCAATAGTGAAGACCATACCTGGTGCAATAACCATACCTGTATTACGAATTCCTACATGATGTACATATGGATCTTCATGGAAAGCATTACCAACACCGTGTCCACAAAAATCAACAACAACACTGTAACCATTTTTGTGTGCATGTTCTTGAATAGCAGCACCAATATCTCCAATGTATCCCCAAGGACGTACGGCTTCTTTACCAATTTCTAAGCATTCTTTAGTCACTTCAACTAAGCGTTTTGCCTCTTCACTTACATGACCAATACAGAACATTCTAGATGCATCCGCAAAGTGTTTATGTACAATGGTAGTACAGTCTACATTTATAATATCGCCATCTTTTAATACGACTTTTTCGCTTGGAATACCATGACAAATTTCATTATTAATAGATGTGCAAACACTCTTAGGGAACCCTTCATAACCTAGACATGCAGGAATCCCACCATGACTTGTTGTATAATCATATACTAATTTATCAATATCTTCTGTCGTCATACCTGCACAGATTTTTTCTCCAACTAAATCAAGAACTGCATTATTGATTTTAGCCGCTTTCTTGATCCATTTAATATCTTCTTCCGACTTGATTAAATTATGACTAGGAACAATTTTTCCTTGTAGTTTTAATACATTAATTGTATTGTCCCATTCTTCATGACAATGTTTATATTTTTTACCAGAACCACACCAACATGGACTATTCTTACCAATCATCTTGATCCTTCTTTCTATATATTCGTTAGACACAACTTATTATACACGAAAACAAGAAAAAAAGCTTCCGATTGATTCAGAAGCTTCTAAATGCATTATTCACCAAAATAACGTTTTAATAATCCAGCAAATGCCTTACCATGACGAGCTTCATCACGAGCCATTTCGTGTACTGTATCATGAATTGCATCTAAGTTTGCCTTTTTAGCACGAGTAGCTAAATCAACTTTACCTGCAGTCGCACCATTTTCAGCTTCTACACGCATTTCAAGATTTCTCTTAGTTGAATCTGTAACAACTTCGCCTAATAATTCAGCAAATTTTGCAGCATGTTCTGCTTCTTCCCAAGCTGCCTTTTCATAATACAATCCAACTTCTGGATATCCTTCTCTGTGAGCAACTCTAGCCATTGCCAAGTACATACCTACTTCTGAGCATTCACCTTCGAAGTTAGCACGTAAATCGTTTTTAATGTCTTCATCAACATCTTTTGCGACTCCTACCACGTGTTCAGCAGCCCAAGTCATTTCGTCTTCTACTGGAACAAATTTTTCTTTTGGTTGTTTACAAGTTGGACATTTCCAATCTGCAGGAAGATCCGCGAATTTTACGCCTTCTTTTTCCTCGTCATAAATGTGTCCACAAATTAAGCATCTATATTTCATAAATAATCCTCCTCTTGAAATATACTATTTCCTTTTATGTATATAATATCGCATATTCATTTCAATATTTCAAATGTATTGCTCATCAATTTTTAAATTATAATTCAATCGTCAACATACGATCTTTTCCTGACATATCTTTATGTACAGTAATCGTTGCAGATTCAAAATATTCACGAGCTAGATTCGATAAAGATTCACCTTGATCCCATCCCATTTCAAAGGCAAGGAAGGCTTTTTCATTCAATACTAAATGTGCTTTTTCAAATACATCACGATAGAATTTTAATCCGTCTTCTCCACCAAATAGAGCTACGTGTGGTTCATAGTCCACAACGCTTTGTTCCATCTTCTCTTCACTTGGAATATATGGTGGATTGCAAACTAGAATATCACAATGTAAATCGCGATCTACAAATGGATCTAACATACTTCCACAAATAAAGTTTACATGGGCATCCAACTTTTCATTATTCTTTTGTGCAACCACTAAAGCTTCTTTTGAAATATCCGATGCGATCACATCCATTCTAGGTTCTTCTAGATTTAAAGTGATACCAATTGCACCTGATCCTGTTGCCACATCAAATACATTGACATGATCTTTATCGGCAAAATAATCATCAAACTTAGATAATACAAGTCCTACAAGTTCTTCTGTTTCAGGTCTAGGAATTAAAACATCTTCATTCACAATAAAGTCATAGCCATAGAAACATTCATACCCTAATACATAGCCTAATGGTTCTCCATTTTCCATTAAATGAATTCCTTCTAAATAATCCGTTTGAATTTGTTCATCCGCCTCTTCATCCATAGAAATATATAGATTTACATTTTTTTGACGACATAACTCTACCATGAAAAGTTGAGCTGCCTGTTCACCTTGACCAGCCTTATAAAGACGTTCTTTACCTTCATTGATCAATGAATGATATGTACTCATTATTCTTTTTCTCCAGCAATTTTTGCCTGTTGATCTGCAAGCTGTAATGCAGCCATTAAATCATCTAAACGACCATCCATAATACGGTCTAACTGATTGACTGTATATCCAATACGGTGATCTGTCACACGGTTTTGAGGATAGTTATATGTACGGATCTTTTCTGCACGATCTCCAGTACCAATCTTTGTACGACGTTCTTTGTCGTTCTTTTGATCCAATTCACGTTGTCTTTCTTCATATACACGAGCACGAATTGTCATTAAGGCTGTTGCACGGTTTTCATGTTGACTACGACCATCCTGACACTTAACTACAATACCTGTTGGTTTGTGAACGATACGTACAGCTGAATCGGTTTTATTAACGTGCTGTCCTCCAGCTCCACTTGAACGCATTGTTTCAATTTCCAAGTCGTTCATATCAATATCAAAGTCTTCTGCCTCTACTTCTGGCATACACAATACTGTTGCAGTAGAAGTATGAATACGACCTTGTGATTCTGTCTTTGGCACACGTTGCACACGGTGAGAACCAGATTCAAATTTTAAAGTTCCATAAGCCCCTTCTCCATTGACTTTAAATGAAACCAATGAGAATCCTCCAGCTTCACTATCTTCCATTTCAATGACTTCTGTTCTCCAACCTTTTGCCTCTGCATATTTTGAATACATTCTAAATAAGTCTCCGGCAAAGATATTTCCTTCGTCTCCACCAGCTGCTCCACGAATTTCTAAAATCGCATTATGAGAATCGTTAGGATCTTTTGGTACTAAAAGCAATTCTAAACGGTCTAAATAATTTTGGATTTTTGGTTCTAATTCTTCCAATTCCATTTGTGCCATTTCACGAATTTCTTTATCTTCCTCTTTTGAAAGAACTTTTGCCTCTTCTAATTCATCAACTGCTTTTTTATATTCTTCGTATGTTTCTACAATAGGTGTCAACTCATTTTGTTCACGCCCCAATTTTGCCATTGTCTTACGATCTGATACAACATCACTTTGCATCATCAAATCATTGATTTCACAATAACGCTCAGCCATTTTTTCTAAACGCTCATCCATTTTTGCCATAAATATACATCCTTTCTCTATAATTTTTATATCTTGAGTGTTTTACCACTTAAAAAACGCTTTATTTTAGCGATATACCCCATCTATTTTAATATAAAGAACAAGTATTGTCGATGGAAATTGTCCTATTACGCAATTTTTGAAGATAAGAGTATAATATGAGTATGAAACAGAAAAGAAAAGTTAAAAAAATACCAGTTGTGTTTATTCTTACTTTACTCATTTTCGTATTTATAGTTATTCCCTTCACCATTTTAAAAATCACTGAAGACGGACAATACTACGTAGAAGATTTAAATACAAGTGAAGTACAAGCTTCCTATAAGCATTACATCTTCGCATCTTTTAAGATGGATACAATCGATTCTAAGTATGCGTGCATAAAAGATGAAAACGGAAAAATTTTACGACTTCAATCTGGCATTGTTAATTTAAAGACGAAAGACATAACTGAAAATACAGAATACACAACAGATACAGGTGAAACTGGATATGTGAATGGAAGTTATGGTGCAGATGCTCAATATTTAGGAACCAGCTTTAACGGAAAGAAGGTTCACTTTAAAATAAGCGGCATACAAGCATGGGCAGACATCAACAATGTTGAATTGTACTTATATGACGATTCTTATACTTTATCCACATATTATGTTTATAACGGTTCCCTCATTCATACGATTTCTACAGATCTTGTTCAAGGAAATGCGAATTCTATTGCGATTGGTCCTGCCCCAAAATTTTTAAAAGAAGGTACTGCCTATTATTCATATGATGGTCACTATTTTTATACGAGCTATAAAAACTTAGTTGATGATAAAAAGGTCAATAAAAATCCATACTATAACTATTATCAATATGTTCCACACAGAACCACGTCGTATTTGAATCATGCGGTTTATAATACGTATGTCAACGATGAATCCGCACTCTATAATCAAGCCGATGTATTTTTTAATATACAAGCTAAATACACAATCAACGCATCTATGATGTATGCGCTTGCCCTAAATGAGAGTGGTCTAGGACTTAGTCAGTATGCGCTTGAATATCATAATTTATTCGGTCATGCAGCCATTGATGAAAATCCAGATAACGCAAATCAATACAAATCAATAGCAGATTGTGTAAAACAACATGCCTACAATTTCTTGCAGCAAGGTTATCTAAATCCTGAAGATTCAAGATATTACGGTTCGTGGTTTGGGGATAAGGCAAGTGGCATCAACGTGAACTATGCTTCTGATCCGTACTGGGGAGAAAAAGCGGCTAGTTTCTATTATCAATTGGATGAAGATGGTATTGACCAAAAAAAGAATCCAATCAAAATAATACAACTATCTAAGGACTTAAAGGTATATGCACCAAACAAAAAAGATGTTATTTATACTCATAAAAAAGGAAGTATTGTATCGATTCATATATTAAAAGATAAGTATGGGTACTATAAAATATCAAGTGAAGCACCTGTTAAAGATAATCATTTGAATATAAATGCTAAATATAAGAATAGCTATGCATATATCAAGAAATCGGATTTCAAATAAAAGAAACCATTCTAGTGTTGGCGTCTAGAATGGTTCCTTTTTGTTTATTATTATTTTTTTTAGGAGAGAGATATGAATATTGGTTTATTTCTATATTCATTGCCTTATCTTTAAGGCACTCATAGAATATCATCCCATGTTGTCATAAATTTAGTATAACTTTGGTAAATCTTGTGAAATCAAAATGAATTATGTGAAATTTTTAAAATATACATCTTTTCTAAAATTTCCTTTTTTTTCGTATTAGAGAGAGAAGAAAGGAGGAGTCATCTTGAATTCGATGGATATTGAGTCTAAGAAGTTTTTAGGACAACCCAAAAACTTTGTCTCGATCTTCAATGCACTTTTATTTGATGGACAACCAGTGTTGAAGCCTGAATATCTTAAGGATGAAAACAGTGAACTTGTCATGAATGTTTCTAGTAAGCATGTGGATATCATCAAACAGTATGAGGATGGTACATATTTGGATTTGTTCGTGATTGAAAGCCAAAGCTATATCGATCAATCCATGGTCGCAAGAGTCATGGAATATGAAAGTGTTGCTCGTATGCGTTATATTCGTCAATGCTTTAAGAAGCATGTACCTATGCATACAAGACTACCAATGATTTTAACAGTCGTCTTATATGTAGGTGAATCCAAGTGGAATGCTGCTAAAAGATTGAGCTAAACACAAATCACAAGTATAGTACAGGTGAAAAGGCAACACAGGAATTTTTTGATCTATAGAAAGCAGATTTTAAAAGAAGACCTAGATCGAGAGTTTAATCGTGATGCATTGTGTTTTGCGTATGTAGCGACAAAGAACTAAAAGTTATTGAGTATCTACCAGAAAAGCGAGAAAGGAGATGTAAAAGTGTGCAGAGCATTCTATGAAATGTTTGAAGAATCAACAAACAGAGGAATCCAGATGGGTATCAAGCAAGGCATTGAACAAGGTATTGAGCGTGGTGTAAAAAATACACAAATCAAAATAGCAATTAAAATGCTTGTAAGAAATAATCAAACACTTGAAGAAATCTCTGAGATTGTTGGACTGGACTTAAATGCATTAAGAGAACTAAAAAAGAGTATTTGATGGAATGGATGTGCGATCACATCCATTCTTTTGTTTTAAAATTCTTAAAAACTTGCTAAAATATTCCCTGTATGAAAAAAAATCAGAGTGTTGACCTGCTGAATGGTCCTATTTTTAAATCATTAAGTTTATTAGCAATCCCAATCATGGCAACGTATTTTATTCAGATGGCCTATAACCTGGTTGATATGTTGTGGATTGGTTTTTTAGGTTCTGGCGCCGTTGCCAGTATTGGTGTATCTGGAAATTTCATGTATTTGGCTAACGGCCTTGTGAACATGCCTAAGATTGGATCACAAGCCTTGGTTGGACAAAGTCTTGGAGCTAATAATCAAGAACAAACAAAAAATTATATTCAGGCAGCTTTTCAAAGTTCCTTATTTTTTGCCCTTATATATGGAATTATTATTATTGTTTTTCAAAAGTATTTAATTCAATTATTTAATTTATCAGATCCTGCTATTATTCAAGATGCTCAGAATTATTTATGGATTACATGTGGCTTTATTGTATTCTCTTTTGTGAATCAGATTTTTACCGGAATCCTTACGGCTGCCGGTCATTCAAAAAGCACTTTTATAGCCACAACAACCGGTCTAGTATTAAATTTAATTTTAGACCCTGTACTCATCTTCGTATTCAATCTTAGAGTCATCGGTGCGGCTCTCGCAACAATTCTTGCTCAAATCATTGTTACTTTGGTCTTTTTATATAACGCAAAAAATCTTGATCTATTTAGAAATATCCGTATCTTGTCAAAACCAGAATTGAATCATATTTCTGAAATATTAAAAATAGGATTTCCATCCTCTGTGCAAAGCATGTTATTTACATGTATTTCTATGTACATTGCACGCCTAATCTCAAGTTTTGGAGCTATCAGTGTTGCCGTACAAAAAGTAGGCTCGCAAATTGAATCTATCTCATGGATGGCAGCTGATGGATTCAGCGCATCCATCAATGCGTTCACTTCGCAAAATTATGGTGCAAAAAACTATGATCGTGTAAAACAAGGTTATAAAACTGGCATGCTAGTGGTTGGATTATGGGGATTATTAACAACAGCCGTTTTAATTTTCCTTCCTGGACCGATATTCTCATGTTTCATCCATGAAACAAATATCCTTCCTTATGGAATTGACTATCTAATTATACTTGGATATTCCCAACTATTTATGTGCATAGAAATAGCTACACAAGGTGCTTTTAATGGACTTGGTAAAACTCTGCCACCTAGTATTGTATCCATTATATTCACATCTGCGAGAATTCCTATGGCCATTCTGCTATCTCACTATTTAGGAGTAAATGGAGTATGGTGGGCCATTTCAATTTCAAGCATTATTAAAGGAACTATTTTAGTAATCTGGTTTATATTATATTCAAAAAGGAGGCTGATCTCATGAAAAATCATTCACTAACGCAAGGAAGCATCGCAAAAGGACTCCTTTTCTTTGTGATTCCACTTTTCTTTTCTAATCTATTTCAACAACTCTACAATACAATCGATACATTATTAGTTGGTCATTTCTTAGGCGACAATGCTCTAGCCGCAATGGGTGCTACTGCCGCTATCTTTGAATTGATTGTTCAGTTTTCCAACGGATGTGGAACAGGATTTAGTATTGTTACAGCAAGATATTATGGTTCTAAAAATGAAAATGAACTAAAGAAAAGCGTTGCAGCATCTCTAATTTTAGGATTGATCATCTCCATTGTGATCACAATCGTTTCCTATGTTTCGATGCCATATCTATTAACAATTCTAAAGACTCCCAAAAGTATTTATCACGATTCATTAAACTACATTCGATGCATATCTGCCTTTTTAATCATCACCATGTTCTACAATTTAGGTGCCGGTATGTTACGAGCTATTGGCGATAGCCTAAGACCATTGATTGTACTTTTCTGCTCATCTATTATAAATATTGCGCTTGATATTGTATGTATCACAATACTCGATATGGGTGTATTTGGCGCAGCTGTAGCTACTGTTATTGCCCAAGTCATTTCAACTATAATTTGTTTCTTTTTAATTTTGCGAAAAGCTAAAATTTTGATACCTAGAAAAGAACATTTCCAAATTAAATCTTATATGATCAATGATTTGTTGGGACAAGGCTTTTCGATGGGGTTTATGTTTTCAATCGTATCCATTGGAACCATCATTCTTCAATCTGGAATCAACAGTCTAGGCACTCAAATCATTACAGCCCATACGGCTGCTCGAAAATTAATCTCGTTATTTTGTCTGCCTCTTTCTACATTGGCAGCCTCAATGGCAACGTTTGTCTCTCAAAACAAGGGAGCTCAAAATTATGAGCGAATTATAAAAGGGGTTCGTCTTTCAAACATCTGCGGTATTATATATCCCATCTTTTTAAGTATACTTATTTATTTTACAGCTGAAAATCTAGTCCACCTTTTATCTGGATCCAACACGCATGCCGTACTACAAAATGGCGCCATGTATCTAAAAATCAATATTCCATTTTTCATAGTATTGAGTATACTATTGAATTTAAGAAATGCGATTCAAGGCTTTGGATATAAAATAACACCTTTATTCTCTAGTATAATTGAACTCATTGGAAAAATTGTCTTTACATTATTTTTAGTTCCTACATTTAAATATTTAGGTGTATGCTTTTGCGAACCCATTATTTGGTGTTTAATGGCAAGCCAATTAATCTATTCATATCAAAAAATCATAAAACCATTTAAAGCGCAGAATTATTAACTCTGCGCTTTGTTTTGTATTATGCTTGTACAAATTGTTTTAAATAATCTACGTCTAAAATTAAAATCTTCTGATAGACCATCGAGATTACATTTTGCTCACGTAACCCTCTTAAAATACGATTTACACTATTTCTAGTAGAAATACCGCAGAATCCTGCAATATCATCGTTTGTCACTTGGAAATCAATTAAAATACCCTTTTTTACTTTTCTTCCGAATATAGGAATCAATTGATAGATAAAAGCACACACTGCTCCATTTTTACCATTCATAGTCATAAGTTGTTGTCTAAAAATAGCTTCCGTTAATTTAGTACGATAATATGAATTCACATACTCTTTTAACTCTGGATCTTGATTTACAAAATCCCAGAATAACACTCTTGGAATACGATAAAAAGTAGCCGTTTCACTCTCAATACGAACGTTAAATGGAGCTGATGTATATTGACTTACTTCATCTTTTAATAATGAAATAATATCTGGTCCTTTAATATAAGAAATATTAAATTCTCTTCCATCACGCAAAATTATACTAGTCTTAACAATACCTTCTTTTAACACGTACGTATCTTGTTGTTCTAAACCATAATACGTTAAATATGTGTGTCTTTTTTTTGTGATTGTAGGTACTTCTTTTTCTTCAAGAAATTTCACCAAATAATTGCTGACCATAAGTTACCCTTTCTCTTTCAGTTAACTCAGTATAACATACTCCACAAAAATTATAGGTAACATATGTTATTATCAATGATCTTCAAATTTTAAATAAAAATTAGATAATAAAAATCAAGCCTAATTCATAAAATTTTGTGTCTTTCCATG
>NZ_JAJDMK010000055.1:0-16714 GCF_020593575.1 Holdemanella sp. DFI.5.55 | reverse complement strand
GGATTTATCCAGAGGAAACCACCTGCCATATCTAGTAGCAATTTCAATTATAAATACCCAATGTGAAAAAGACATTAAACCTCAAAATTTTTTTAAAATACATGTGTAAATCGGTAAGTTGATATTTAACATCATTCTCGTTATAATACAAATACAGAAAAGACTACTAGATATGGTGGTCACTCTGGATTAGGTAGAAGCGCTAATCCCGTTGTGAGTGGGTGGTTAGCGCTTTTTGTTTTCTTCATGAATAATAATGATAACTCGTATGAGTTGTACAATAGCTATTAAAACAATAGTTATATCAATATTAACTTGAATTTGCATACGCCTATTCCTCCATCCCGGGGATCGAAAGTCTCAAGGATTTATCCAGAGGAAACCACCTGCCATATCTAGTAGCAATTTCAATTATAAATGTCCAATGTGAAAAAGACATTCACTCTCAAAACTTTTTGAAAAAACTTCAAATTAATCTATGATGATGTTGAATAACGTATATTGTAATGTAAAGGCAAAATATAACTTGAATACGCAAATTCTGCTTTATATAAAGTGTATGCTGATAGCATACACTTTTGCTTTTTATATAGAAACGTATAGGAAATAGCTTACATAAGTGATATAATGCATATAACATAATCACTTTATGGAGGGCATTACAATGGATAATAAGTATGTATTAGGTTTAGACATAGGAATTAGTAGCTGCGGGTATGGAATTATAGATCTTGAAACAGGTAAATTTGTAGACTATGGAGTACGTTTGTTTAAAGAAGGCACAGCAGAAGATAATGTAAAACGTAGAGACGCTAGAAGTCGTAGACGTTTGACTTCAAGACGTCATACTCGAATTATGGACATGCAAAAATTGTTGAAGGAAAATGGTATAATGTCAAATGACTATCATCCTTTGCAGAATGTATATGAATTGCGTTGTAAAGGTTTAAGCGAAAAACTAACAAATGATGAATTAACGGCAGCTGTTTTACATATAACAAAACACAGAGGTAGTGTTATTGAAACTGTAGAAGAAGATGTAAAAAAGAGTGATGACGAATTAAGCTTAAAGGCTACTTTACAGCATAATGAGCAGTTGATTAAACAAGGAAAATATATTTGTCAAATTCAATTGGATAATTTAAATGATAAGGATCATATTCGTGGACATGAAAATAATTTCTCAACAAAAGATTATGTAAACGAATTGAATGAGATATTACGTCACCAGGAATTAGATGAACAACTTATTAACAAGATTATTGATATTGTTGCACGAAGAAGAGCGTATTATGAGGGACCTGGAAGTGAAAAATCACCGACACCATATGGACGATTTATAGAAGTTGATGGGCAAATTAAAGAAATAGATTTGATTGAAAAAATGCGTGGGAAATGTAGCGTATTTCCAGATGAACTAAGAGCTCCTAAAATGGCGGTAACAGCAGACTTGTTTAATTTCTTAAATGATATGAATAATTTAACAGTAGATGGTAATAAGTTATGTCCAGAGGAGAAGAAGGGAATTTTAACTATAGTTAGTCAGAAAGGGAATATTACTTTACGTCAATTGGCAAAAGAATTAAATGTGGATGAAGTTGATATTAAAGGCTATCGTATAGACAAAAATCAGAAAGCTATTTTTACTGAGTTCAAGGGATATAAGAAAATTAAATCAATTTTAGAAAAAGAAGGATATTCAATTTCATTAAATGATTATGAAATGCTAGATAGAATTATTGAAATTCTTACAAATAAAAAGGGTATACAAGAAAGAAAAGATTACTTGTATCATTTGGAGTATAGACTTTCTGATTCAGTGGTAGATACTTTAGCAAATACAACAGGAATAACAGGCTATCATTCATTATCTTTTAAAGCATTGAATTTATTAAATAAAGAATTGTTTGAATCTGAAATGAATCAAATGCAGCTGTTACATGAATTGAAGTTGTTTGACAAGAATCGTGTTTCTTATAAAGGTAAAAAGAATATTGAAGCAGATTCAGAAGCTATTTTATCTCCAGTAGCAAAAAGAGCGCAGAATGAAACTTTTAAAGTTGTAAATGCATTGAGAAAGAAATATGGAGAATTCGATTCCATTGTTGTTGAGATGACTCGTGATAAGAATTCAGATGAAAAGAAAAAGAGAATTAGTAACTACCAAAAAAATCGAGAGAATGGATCTAAAGAAATGGATAAATTTTTGAATGAAAAGGGGTATGATCCAACAAAAATTAATGGAAAAACAAGAATGAAAATTAGTTTATATTTGCAACAAGGAGGCAAGAGTGCATATACTTTTGAACCTTTAGATTTAAATCGAGTCATTAAAGATCCAAAGTATACAGAAATTGATCATATTATCCCAATCTCTATATCATTAGATGATTCTCAAAATAATAAAGTTTTAGCATTACATTCAGAAAATCAAGTGAAAGGTAATTTGACTCCTTTTATGGCATATGCAGCTAATAAATTTAATGGAATGGGATGCAGTTATTCAGAATTTAAGAAAAATGTTCTTTCTAACGATAACATTCCATACAAAAAGAAGTTGAATTTATTAAATGAAGAAAATATCACTAAGGAAGAAGTGGCTAAAAAATTTATTAATCGAAATCTAGTAGATACAAGTTATGCTTGCCGTGTTGTTTTAAATACGTTATCAGACTATTTTAAAGATAATGAGATTAATACAAAAGTTCATACTATCAATGGTCGAGTTACGGATTTGTTTAGAAAGAAAATCCATTTAGAAAAAGATCGTGATGAAGATTATTTGCACCATGCAGTGGATGCACTGATTGTGGCTTCTGTAAAGAAAATGAATCTATTAAATGGATACCTTGCAAAACAAGAACATGATTTCAATGGTTTATATAATGAAGAAACGGGAGAAATTATTACAATTCCTGATGATAAGGTATTCTTTGATGAAAGATATATTCAATATATTGTGAATTTGAAAACGTTATATCAAGAAAGTAATCAGTATTATAATCGCATGATTGATAAAGAAGATATGCATTTTAATCCAATTAAAATTTCTCATAAGGTGAATACAAAGCCAAATCGTCAGATTGCGAATGAAACTATCTACAGTACAAGAAATGTGGATGGAACGGATTACTTGATTGAAAGAATTCCTAATATTTACGATTCAAAAGATAAACGGCTTGTAGAAGATATTTTAAATGGAAATGACACAAAATATTTAATGTCAAAGCATGATCCACAGACATTCGATTTAATTAGAGGCATTGTGAAATATCATTACGAACAGTTTAAATCGGATTCAAAAATGTATAAAGTAACTAAGAAAAAAGATAAAGAAATTATTACTTTAGTTGGGGAAAATCCATTAACTAAATATAAAGAAGAAAATGGGTCTATACGTAAATATTCTAAGAAGGGAAATGGTCCTGAAATTGTGACAATGAAATTTGAAAGTGAAGTTCTCGGTAATCATTTAGATATTTCTTCAAATTATCATACAAATAATAAAAAAGTTATTCTAAAACAAATTAAGACATATAGAACAGATTTTTATAAGTGTGCAGACGGAAAGTTTAGATTTGTAACAATATATTTCAAAGATGTATCTTTCAATAGAACAAAAGGTACATATGTAATTGATAGAAAATGGTACGATGGTGAAAAAGAAAAGAAGAGAATTAAAAGTACAGATAAATTCCTATTTTCTATGCATAGGGATGAGCTTTTAGGTGTTGTGAAAGAGCAAGGACAACCATATTTTTACGATGTGTATGATGAGGTAGCGGATAAAAAAATACTTCACGACGGAGTAAATCCAGAAATTTTGTTGTTTGCATTAACTGGTGATGATAAAAAGAATGTGATTAATTTATATCCAATGTTTGCTTATAAGAAAAGACAACAAAAAGTAATAACTACAGCAAAAGATATAAGAAAATATGCTACAGATGTATTGGGAAATCTATACGAAGTGAAGGATAATAAGTTGAAATTGGAATTTAAATAGAGTATACTAAGGATGGTTATATTCTAGCAAAAATTTTTATGACCTAACAAAACAAGGGTTTATCCCGGATTCGGCTCTTCGGAGCCTTTTCTTTTACCCTTTTTATGGGCTATAGAGTTATATATATTGAAAAATGTGAGTATTTGAGACTGTATTTAGATAATTTGAAAGTGGAAATTAAAAATGACACTTTATTGATTCCTGTTTCAGATATTCAAATTCTAGTGATTGATAATTATCAGTCTAATTTGAGTGTACCTTTAATTAATAAATTAACAGATAATAATGTGTGTACCATCATTTGTGGAGTGGATCATTTGCCGAAAAGCTATATATTACCGATGAATGGACATTTTTCAAGTAGTGGGAATATTTCAAAACAAATTTGCTGGGATTCAAAACGTAAAGATGATTTACATGCAATGATTGTAAAAATGAAGATTTTAAATCAAATAGAAATATTGAAGGTCAATAATAAAGATTTTGAGGTGGAAAAGAAGCTGTATGAATTTGTAGATAGTGTTGTTTCTGGAGATAAAACGAACAGAGAAGGTTTAGCAGCTAAGATGTATTTTAGAGAACTTTTTGGTCATGATTTTATTCGATTTGAAGAAGATGTGATAAATGCTGGATTAAATTATGGTTATGCTATATTTAGATCTTTAATAACATCGATTATTGTAGCTAAGGGATATATCGCCAATATAGGCATTTTTCATAAAGGTAAACAGAATATGTTTAACTTAAGTGATGATATTATAGAAGTCTTTAGACCGGTAGTAGATCATTATGTTTACAACAATATGATGGATGATATTATTTTTAAACAATCTCATAGAGAAGCTTTAATACAATTGACAAACAAGAAAATTATGATTGATGGAAGAAAACAAACAGTAGCAAATGCGATTAGCTTTTATTTAGATTCTATATTTAACTATTTAGATGGTGAAGCCGATTCTATTTTGTATCCATTACCAGTAATATATGATTTATGATTTTATGCGATTAATATTATTTTTTGATTTACCCGTAGTATCCAAAGAAGATAGAAGAATTTATGCAACATTCAGAAAATATCTAATTAAAAATGGATATATTATGATGCAATATTCGGTATATTGTAAAATATTTGCGAATCGTGAAGCAGCAGTAAAACATGTAAATATTTTGCAAAGAAATGTTCCACAAAAAGGACAAATACGAATTTTATTGGTTACAGAAAAACAATATGCGAAGATTGAAATAATAGTTGGTGGTAAATCAAATCAAGAACAAGTCGTGAACAGCGATGCATTTATAAAATTATGAATTTGTTGACTATAAAAAATGGAACAAATAAATGGAATCTTCAAATGGATCATGTAAAATATATAATTTCAGATTCAAGTATGAATTATACATTGCTACAAGCAATTCGATTGTTTACTTCAAAAGATAAAAGTGAAAACAGAACAGAAAATAATATTAGTACGAAAATGTTTATAAACGAAAAAGAGATAGAAATTAAAAATAATATGTTCATAGAAATAACAGAAATGTATTCTCTTAATGAGGATAAAAAACTCACTACGAAATCATTGATGTTAAAATATTTGGAAAGTAAACTTCAAAATCAAGAGTATTTTGATACTATCAGTACAATTGATATATTGTTAAATTCATTATCAGAAGAAGTCAATGATGAATCATTGCTTAAAATTATGTTTAATGGAGCTAATTATAAACAATTGATAAAAATGTTGTCACCATATTATGAAGACGAATTACAAAAAGATGAATTTGATCTGACGAGAGATGAATTGATTTTGTTTCAATTGGATTTAGTTGAATATATTTCCAATCATAATTCAAAATATGATAATGTCTTTGTCTTTGGCAAACTAGATAATTTAAGTGATAAAATTCTTCAGAAAATCAATAAAATTGAGAATGTTAAATTGATGATTTTTACAAATTATTACAATAATTTAATGAATGTACAAAACACATCTTTATTGCAAGATAAAATAATAGATTTAGCAGACATGGAACAAATTTATTACGACCTATCACAAAAATCACTTCAAACATATACGTTACAGGAGGTAGAACAAATGACAATTGATTATTTACAACAAATATACACTCATAAAACACACGATATTTATCAAGAACTAGATCATTTTTCAATTAAATAATTAGTATTCTATTACATTCAAAAATGTGCTACCATATTTTTGAGGTTTTGTTACCATATGAATTTTTGCTAGAACAGAACACTATTTAAAAGATATTTTCATTGATTATGGTTTTGTTACCATATGAATTTTTGCTAGAACAGAACATTCCTTTAAGTCCAAATTGTTGTAATGAGGTTTTGTTACCATATGAATTTTTGCTAGAACAGAACTTGACTGTATCAGACTAGACCATTTGACAGGTTTTGTTACCATATGAATTTTTGCTAGAACAGAACAGGTTATTAGAAAGACAATTGAAAAATATGGTTTTGTTACCATATGAATTTTTGCTAGAACAGAACATTTGGACATGAATGAAACACTCACAGTCAGTTTTGTTACCATATGAATTTTTGCTAGAACAGAACCTAAAGCAAAGAAATACACAGACACAAATGGTTTTGTTACCATATGAATTTTTGCTAGAACAGAACTTGACGATTGAGGACTTCAATGCGAGACTTGTTTTGTTACCATATGAATTTTTGCTAGAACAGAACTTGGAGACACGAACAAGACGATCATACGATGTTTTGTTACCATATGAATTTTTGCTAGAACAGAACGATGATACCACTTACAACACTTCCAACTACGTTTTGTTACCATATGAATTTTTGCTAGAACAGAACTGCGGTATGCCTGAACAAATGTTGAACAGTGTTTTGTTACCATATGAATTTTTGCTAGAACAGAACATGGAAGTATTGTATATTGTCAATTTAATTGGTTTTGTTACCATATGAATTTTTGCTAGAACAGAACGATTTGAAGAAGAAAGAGTAAATAAACGAAGTTTTGTTACCATATGAATTTTTGCTAGAACAGAACAAAGGCTTCAACGAAACCTACGTGACCATAGTTTTGTTACCATATGAATTTTTGCTAGAACAGAACTTAGACACATTGTCTAATTTGATTAATGGAGTTTTGTTACCATATGAATTTTTGCTAGAACAGAACGTGGAAGTTATAATTATATGTATTGTCGAAGTTTTGTTACCATATGAATTTTTGCTAGAACAGAACTGCAATGGGCAAGTCTAACAGTGGCAGACAGTTTTGTTACCATATGAATTTTTGCTAGAACAGAACGAAGCGTGAAAGCTACCTTTAAAGGTTCGCGTTTTGTTACCATATGAATTTTTGCTAGAACAGAACAACACTACAGGAGGAAGCTTAATATGACTAGTTTTGTTACCATATGAATTTTTGCTAGAATAGAACGTGGAAGTTATAATTATATGTATTGTCGAAGTTTTGTTACCATAAAGATTTTTGCTAGAATATCGTTTATTTCTCTTGTGTGACATTGACTACCGCATACTCACATATACCCTCTGTTCTCATTGTAAAACCTCAACCAACAAGGCCTGAGCTAATGATTTTTGTTTGTGTAGTCTTTTCTGCCGATTAGAGTTATGTTGTTTAAATGTACTTCTTGATCATTTAGAATGATAATATTGTTTTTAGTGATTTTGTGATTGAGTTTATTTCTTGTGAATTTTGTTTTGCTTTTATGATTGCCATATACAAAATAAACAGGGGATACTTTAGTAAGTCTTCCAATTTGTTTAAATAGGATTTCCATATCTTCTTTTGATGTGGATTCATCCACGAAGTCTTTGCTAAGTAGATAGAAATTTGGCTTTACTTTTAATAATGTATTTGTGATTTCTTTTGTTGTTGTGATGTTGTAGGTGGACATATTCACAGAACCAAAAGTTACGATGTGGATATGATAGCTGATACTATTATGCAGAATATTGGTTTTCTTTTCTTGAATACGATTAATAATACAAATTATGTATAGCTCACATAGCTTTATATGTACGCATATTTCAACAATTTAATAGTAATGCGATACAGATAGGGTATCGTATTTTTTTGCTTAATTTGTTCTTTAAAAGCTTGTTTAAGAGTAAACATAAAAATACTTCTAGAATGAGAATTCCCGTTTGAAGATAGATTATACTATCGCTTCCTCTTTGTTTTATCTTACAGCATTGTTAGAAAGATTTCCTGGCTTATGCAGTATAATAAAGTGGGTGAGACTATGTATAAAATAATGATTGTAGAAGATGATGAACTCATCTCAAAAAAGTTAGAATCGTTTCTTAAATCTTGGAACTATGATGTTAATCGAGTTGTTGATTTTTATAATGTGATGGATGTATTTCAATCTTTCAATCCAGACTTAGTATTAATGGATATAACACTGCCTTATTTGAATGGATATTTGTGGACGGAAAAGATTCGTGAAGGATCCAAAGTTCCAATTATTTTTATTTCAAGTGCTACAGACAATATGAGTATTGTGATGGCTATCTCTAAGGGTGCGGATGATTTTGTATGCAAACCATTTGATTTAAATGTTCTAGCTGCTAAAATTACGGCAATCTTAAGGCGTAGCTATGACTTTGTATCCAATCATAATATCCTTGAATATCAAGGTGTACGCTTTAATTTAGATGATAATACGGTATGTTTTCAATCTTCTCAAATTGAACTGAGTAAGAATGAGGCTAAGATCCTACGTTTACTTATGGAAAAGAAGGGGACGATTGTATCTCGAGATAGTTTAATGGAATATTTGTGGAAGACGGACTTTTATGTGGATGAAAATGCACTAAGTGTGAATGTGAATCGTTTGCGTAAAAAGTTAGAGAGTATTGGCATTGTGGATTTTATTCAAACAAAAAAAGGATTGGGATATAAGATATGAAGTTGTTTAGTCATTATTTAAAAGATCGACGTTTGTTTATAGTTATATATACTTTTAGTCTTTTTACATGTTATGTTGTATTTAAACTCTATAATTTAGAACTTGAAGCTTTTACATATGCCTTTATGATTTTATGTGTATTGTTGGTAGTTTGTTTCTTTTGGGATTACTACAAATATTATAAGAAACACCAAACCTTAGTAACACTTCAATCCAATAGTAATGTTTCTTTGTCTTGTGATCTTCAAGATTTTTCATTGATGGGAGAAGATTATCATAAAATCTTAGTGGCTATGAAAGACAATCATGATGAGTATGTTATTTCTTCAGAAAACAAAATGCATGATCTAGAAGATTATTTTACGATGTGGGTACATCAGGCTAAGCTTCCCATTGCCGCTATGAAATTACTACTTGAAGATGAGGAATTGAGTCGTAGTGAAATTAAGTTACAACTCTTACGTATGGATCAATATACAGATATGGTTTTAGCCTATTTACGCTTACATAGTACGCATACTGATTTCTTATTTAAAGAATTGGAGTTGGATGATTTGATTCGACAATCGATTCGTCGCTTTTCTACAGAATTTATTCGTAAACACATTCAGTTGAGTTTTAAAGAAACCGGGGATGTTATTTTGAGTGATGAAAAGTGGCTTGTGTTTGTGTTGGAACAAATTCTTTCGAATAGTCTTAAATATACCAATGAAAATGGTTTGATATCTATATATATGAAGTCTAAACATGTTTTAGTTATTGAAGATACGGGTATTGGTATTAGTGCAAGTGATCTAAGTCGTGTGTTTGAAAAAGGATATACAGGTATGAATGGACGTAGTGATAAAACGGCAAGTGGTTTAGGTCTATATTTATGTAAAAATATTTTAGATATGCTGAATCATAAAATAACGATTGAATCTAATGTAGGTAAGGGCACTCGAGTGATATTAGACCTTACGCATTTTGAAGGAAGAATTGAGTAATCTTACAATCTTGTAAGAATAGTGTTAGCTGAATCGATGGCTGCATTTTTGAATTCTTTGTAGAATTTTGGTGTACATGGAGGTAATGAATATGGCATTATTGGAAGTAAAAAATTTAAAAAAAGTATATACAACAAGATTTACACAGAATCAAGTACAGGCATTGACCAACGTAAACTTTAGTGTGAATAAAGGCGAATATGTCGCTATTATGGGTGAGTCTGGATCTGGTAAGACAACACTATTAAATATCTTGGCAGCTTTAGATAAACCAACAAGTGGACAAGTCTTATTACATGGTAAAGATATTACGCATATTTCAGAAAAGGAAATTGCGAACTTTCGAAGAGAACACTTGGGCTTTGTATTCCAAGATTTTAACTTATTAGATAATTTTAATAATCGCGATAATATTTTCTTGCCTTTGGTTTTAAGCAAGAAAAAATATCCAGAAATGAAAAAAAGATTGGAACCTATCGCAAAACAACTAGGGATTGAGGGTATTTTAGATAAGTTTCCATATGAAATTAGTGGTGGACAAAAGCAGCGTGTAGCTGTAGCTCGTGCTATCATCACAAATCCAGATCTAATTTTGGCCGATGAGCCAACGGGAGCTTTGGATTCAAAGAGTACAGAGGAACTTTTACATTTATTTGGAACAATCAATGCGAATCAACAAACAATCGTAATGGTTACTCATTCGACAAAGGCAGCAAGTCACGCTTCTCGCGTTCTGTTTATTAAGGATGGAAAAATTTTCCATGAAATTTATAAGGGAAATAAGAATTTAGATCAGATGTACCAATGTATTAGTGATACGTTGACATTATTAGCTACAGGTGGTGTGCATCATGAGTAGAGCTTTCTATTTAAATTTAGCTGTAGATAATTTGAAGAAGAATGCGCGTACCATCATTCCTTATATATTAACGAGTGTCTTAACGACAATGATGTTGTATATGGTTGTTTCTTTGGCGAATAATCCACATTTAAATGAAATTGTAGGAGGAGCATCTATAAAGCAGTTATTAGGTTTTGGCACTGTGATTATTGAAATCTTTGCGTTTATTTTCTTGTTCTATACACATAGTTTCTTGATTAAAAGAAGACAAAAAGAATTCGCATTATTCTCTATATTGGGAATGGAAAAGAAACACTTAGCTCGAGTTTTGTTTTATGAAACATTAATAACTCTACTTGTTTCATTAATTTTAGGAATTGGATTAGGTGTTTTACTGGATAAAGCGATGTTTTTGGTTATCGCAAAAATGATTGGTGCAGACATTATACTCGGCTTCTACTTTTCTTTTATAGGTATGAGACAATGTGTTCTTGTGATTGGATTGATTTATGTATTGATCTATTTCTATTCTATGATTCGTATTCATATTTCAAGTCCGATTGAATTGCTTCATTCCGATCATATGGGTGAAAAAGAGCCTAAGGCCAAATGGTTTCTTTCCATTATTGGTATTCTTTGTCTAGGTATTGGATACTATTTATCAATTACTACTAAAAATCCTTTAAGCGCACTCTACGTCTTTTTTGTGGCTGTAGTACTTGTCATTATTGGAACGTATTTATTATTTACATCGATTTCGGTCACTTTCTTAAAATTAATGAAGAAAAACAAGAATTACTATTATAAGACGAATCACTTTATTAGTATTTCTGGCATGATGTATCGTATGAAACAAAATGCCGTAGGACTTGCGAATATTTGTATTCTTTCAACAATGGTTTTAGTCATGCTGTCGTCAACCCTTAGCATGTGGTCAAGTATTGATCGTGTTGTGGATTCACAATATCCAAGAGATTTTATTGGAACAGGATATGGGGAAGCTGCCAATATTGATTTTGATGAAATGAATGAAGAATTGATTCGTATGGGCATTGTTCCAAAGAATCTTCTTGCGTATAAAGAGTTGGGTTATGCAGGATATTTAAAGAATGGCACTTTGATTACAGATTATCGTGATGAGGGAATTAATGCCGTAAATGAAATTCAAGAATTTTATTGTCTTCCATTAAAAGATATTCAAGATTATGAAAATATCAAGGGTTCTTTAAAGCCAAATGAAATCTATGTGTATTCCAATGTAGAAAAGGCTAAAGAGAAAACTTTATCTTTATTTGGAAAAGAATATGTTGTGAAGAAACAATTAGACCACTTGAAGATGGATGAAAGAAATCCCAATGTGACAGAGCATTATTATATTATTGTGGATTCAGAAAAGACTTTAGAAACGATGCAAGAAGATCAGACAAATGTGTATGGCGACGACGCGAGTACAATATATGCTAGTTATTCATTTGATTGTGATGCGAATGATCGTAGGGTTATTGAAAAATTAACTCAAAATGGAAATATAAATAATTTTATTTGGACAAATAAATCGGATCAGAAACAAGGTTTGATTGAATTATATGCAGGCATCTTATTTATTGGAATCTTCTTAAGCTTCTTATTTATCATGGCAACCATTCTGATTATGTACTACAAACAGATTACTGAAGGCTATGAAGATAAGGATCGTTTTGAAATTATGCAAAAAGTAGGTCTAGAACAAAGTGATGTAAAGAAGGCTATTCATTCGCAAGTACTGACGGTATTCTTTATGCCATTACTTGTTGCAGGACTTCATGTTTGTTTTGCGTATCCAATGATTGAAAAGTTACTTCATTTGTTGTTTGTGAGCGATTCATGGCTTTATGTTCGAACAACATCTATGTGTTTTGTGGCTTTTGCCCTAGTCTACATTGTGATTTATGTATTAACTTCAAAAGTCTATTATGGAATTGTAAAAAGAAATGCTTAATTGGATATTGGGATTTATCTTGATTGGATTATGTATCTATATTTATTATGTAAATCATCATGGAATTTAGTACTCGAATAGAGTACTATTTTTTTTAGGTGATATATATGTTTATAAATGGATTTGACATCTTGTGGGATGAAATTGATGATTATGTGGCCGATATTAAAAGTATTCGAAGTATTGATCAATTCATGTTTAATAAGCCGGTCACTTTCTTTTGTGGAGAAAACGGAAGTGGTAAATCCACTTTATTAGAGGCTCTTGCGATTAAAAATGGATTGAATCCAGAAGGTGGAACAAGAAACTATAATTTTTCTACGTATGATTCGTATTCTAGATTGCATGAACATATGCGTTTGTGGCGTTCTAGAAAACCGGATTGGATGTATTTCTTGCGTGCAGAAAGCTTCTATAATGTCGCGACAAAAGAAATGGAGTATAGTGGTGTTTTGTCTGAAAGATATCATGATCAATCGCATGGTCAAAGTTTCTTTTCTGTATTGATGAAACAAACGAATAAAAATGGACTTTACTTTTTGGATGAACCGGAAGCGGCTTTATCTTGTCAGAATCAATTGGCATTATTATACTTGATTGAGGAATGTGTGAAACAAAATTGTCAATTTATCATTGCGACACATTCACCTATATTATTGGGTTTTCCCAATGCACAAATCTTATCATTTGATGAAGATAAGGTAGAAGAAGTGGATTATAAATCTACATCTAGCTATCAAACAATGAAATTATTTTTGGATCGGTATGATTATTTTGTGAAAGATATTCAAGAGAATAATGATGGAGGGGTATTGTGATTAAATTAATTGCGATTGGTAAGAATAAAGATAAGGCTTTACAGTCTTTAGAGAAAGAATATATGAAGCGTTTGTCGGCTTTTTGTAAGTTTAGCGAAATCGAAGTCAAGGATGAAGCAAATGAACATGTTTCTAGAGAAGCTGAAGTCTTATTGGTGAAAGAAAAAGAGGGAAATCGTGTTCTAGAAAAATTATCAGATCAAGATTTTGTGGTATTGCTTGATCTTCATGGAAAGATGATTGATTCTGAGTCGTTTGCGAAAAATTTGGATATGTGGCAAATGAAGTATTCAAATATTGTCTTTGTGATTGCGGGAAGTCTTGGACCAAGTGAAAAATTAGTTTCTAGAGCGAATTATCGTTGGAAATTATCGGATCTAACTTTTACGCATTTAATGACCCGTGTCTTGATGTTGGAACAGATTTATCGTGGTTTTATGATCAATAATGGTCGTAATTACCACAAGTAAGTGATGTAAGCGCTTTTTGTGAAATATTTTACTTGTGAAAAACTAGTCAATCAATTTATGTAGTGATATAATGGATGTGCAAAAATGACAGTAGGAGGAATATACATGACAAAGAGAACTGTTAAAGACCTTGATGTAGCTGGAAAAAAGGTCATCGTACGTTGTGATTTTAACGTGCCAAGAAAAGATGGTGTTATCACTGATGATAACCGTATCGTAATGGCTTTACCTACAATTAAATATTTAGTAGAAAACAAAGCTAGAGTTATTTTGATGTCTCACTTAGGAAAAGTTAAGACTGAAGAAGACAAAGCTAAAAACAACTTGGAATGCGTAGCCGTGCGTTTACAAGAATTGTTACCAGATGTAAAAGTAACTTTCTGCCCAGTAACTCGTGGTGAAGAATTAGAAAACGCTGTAAATGCATTAGCTGATGGTGAAATCGTATTAATGCAAAATACTCGTTATGAAAAAGGCGAAAGTAAAAACGATCCTGAATTAGGTGCATATTGGGCTAGTTTAGGTGAAGTATTCGTTGAAGATGCATTCGGATCTGTTCACCGTGCTCACGCTTCTACTGTAGGTATCCCTACAAACATTAAAGAAAACGGATTAGGATTCTTAGTTGAAAAAGAAGTTACAATGTTAGGAAAAGCTGTTGATGAACCAGCTCACCCATTTGTAGCTATCATTGGTGGATCTAAAGTATCTAGTAAGATTGATGTTGTTGACAACTTATTGAAAAAAGCTGACAAAGTTATCATCGGTGGTGGAATGGCTTATACATTCTCTAAAGCTGTTGGTGGTTCAATCGGTACTTCATTAGTTGAAGATGACAAATTGGATTTGGCAAAAGAATATTTAGAAAAAGCTGGAGACAAATTAGTTCTTCCTGTAGATAATGTAATCGCTGATGCATTCAGTGAAGAAGCTAACACTAGTGTTGCTGATGCTGGACAAATTCCTGATGGATGGATGGGATTAGATATTGGTCCTAAATCTGTTGAATTGTTCAAAGAAACTTTAGCTGGTGCTAAAACTGTAGTATGGAATGGACCTATGGGTGTATTCGAAATGCCTAAATTCGCTAAAGGTACTGAAGAAGTATGTAAAGCTATCTCTGAATTACCAGAAGCTATTACAGTAATCGGTGGTGGAGACTCTGCTGCTGCTGCAAAACAATTAGGATATGCAGACAAATTCTCTCACGTTTCAACTGGTGGTGGAGCTAGTTTGGAATATATGGAAGGTAAAACATTACCTGGTATCGCTATTATCAGCGAAAAGTAATAAGGAGATGTACTTAAGATGAGAAAACCTATTATCGTTGGAAACTGGAAAATGAACAAAAACAACGCTGAAACAAAAGCTTTCTTCGAAGCTGTTGATGGTGTTGCTGCTAGCGAAAATGCTACTTATGGAATTGGATGTCCATTTACTGATTTAAGAACTGCATTGGATCACGCTAAAAACTTAGTTGTAGCTGCTGAAAACTGCCACTTTGAAGATAGTGGAGCTTTCACTGGTGAAGTTAGTGTTCCTATGTTAGAAGAAATGGGAGTTAAATACTGCATTATCGGTCACTCAGAACGTCGTGAAATGTTCGGTGATACTGATGAAACAGTAAACAAAAAAGCAAAACGTTTAATTAAAGCTGGAATCACTCCAATCTTATGTGTTGGTGAAACAGAAGCTGATTACGATGCTGGAAACTCAGAAAAAGTAATTCGTGAAGAATTAGCTGGTTCTTTAGCTGACTTATGTCCAAAATGTGTTGGTGAAATGGTAATTGCTTACGAACCAATCTGGGCTATCGGAACTGGAAAATCTGCTTCAGTTGAAATTGCTGAAAACTGCTGTAAAATCGTACGTGACCAAGTTAAGGTTATGTATGGTGAAGAAGCTGCTGAAAAAGTACGTATCCAATATGGTGGAAGTGTTAAACCTAACAACATCGTTGAATATATGGCTCAACCAGATATTGATGGTGCATTAATTGGTGGTGCTAGTTTGAAAGAAGATAGCTTCACAGAAATCATTGAAAAAACAAAATAATTAATGATAATTTAGGCCTCAAACGAGGCCTTTTCTTTTGACAGATGCTAACCAAAAAAATAATTTAGGGTTGTTTGTGAGGTGGTTTCGTGGTAAACTAGTCATGAACTATTTTAAATAGGGGGTAGAATAAAATGAACTTTGTAGAAAATAATGGTAAAAAAGTTGCAGCGATTTTATGTGTAGCATCTGCTTTCCCTGTTGTGGCAACAGTAGTTGCAGCTAAGGAAGAACCAGGATGGCATGGTGACCGCTATGTCAATGAAGATAAAACTGTAGCAAAAGGATGGCAAGAAATCGAAGGAAAATCTTACTATTTTTCAGAAGATGGAACAGTAAATTCTTCAAAGACTGAAGAAGCAACAACAGCTAGCGTTTCAAGTAACATTACAGGGGAAGTGAAAGAAACAGTGGCAACAGCTAGTCAAGAAGCTGTAAAAGAAGAAACAGAACAAAAAGCCGCAGAAGTAGTTGAAACTCCGGTAACTACAACTGAAACTCCAGCAGAAACACCTGCTCCTGAACAGACTGAGACTCCAGCTCCTGAGCAAAATGTAACACCTGCTCCAGAACAGACTGAGACTCCAGCTCCAGAGCAAAATGTAACACCTGC
>NZ_JAJDMK010000054.1:0-16938 GCF_020593575.1 Holdemanella sp. DFI.5.55 | reverse complement strand
GATTTGTGAACTGACATTCAAGCTATAACTTCTCAAATACCGCATAGAATAAGGGGTTATAAGGATTTGAGAAGTTATAAGCTGAATCGTAAAAAATCATTTAATGTTTCAAATAAACAGAAAAAAGGATGCCATTTTGACATCCTTTAATACTACTTGGCAATCAAATCATCCATTGCCTTTTGGAAATGAACCGTTTTGTTGTGAGCATCCTCTTTTGAAGCTCCCTTGATACAATAGTAGAATTTACATTTTGGTTCTGTTCCACTAGGACGTACCGCAATCCAGCTTCCATCTTCAAGATAGTATTTTAATACATCCGATTTAGTGAATCCAGTAAGTTCAGTTACTGTATCCCCTTCTTTGATTACACATTCTTTATAGTCTTCACTACGAACTACTTTTGTGCCACCAATTTGTGTTGGAGCCTCTTTTCTTAAGTTAGCTAAGATTTCTTTAATACGCTTAGCACCAGCTTCACCAGCTAATGATAACGCAACTTGACTTTCTTCATATGTACCATGACGGTCATACAAGCTATCTAATACATCAACTAAATCTTTACCTTGTTCTTTGTAGAATGCACAAGCTTCTGCCAGCATTAAACAAGCTTGAGGAGCATCTTTATCACGTACGAAAGGTTTAATTAATGAACCATAGCTTTCTTCATATCCAAATACATAGTTCTTTTCGTGCGTTTTTTCATATTTCGCAACTTTTTCACCAATGAATTTGAATCCAGTTAAAGTTTTTTCTGTTGTAACACCATAATCAGAAGCTACTTTTTCTCCTAGATCACTTGTAACAACCGTATTGAACATTACAGGATTTTCGGGCATTTTACCTTGTTTTTGAAGTTGTGAACAAATATATTCAATTTCAACAGAACCAGATTGGTTTCCTGTTAATACAACATATTCACCATTGTGCAAGACTCCAACTCCCATACGGTCAGCATCTGGGTCACAAACTAAAATTAAGTCTGCTTGATATTCTTTTGCGTATTTTAATGACAATTCATAAGCACCTGCTTGTTCTGGGTTTGGTGTAGGTGTATTTGAGAAATCAGGATCTGGACTACATTGCTCTACAACTGGGATGCAAGTATATCCTGCACGTTTATAAACTTCTTGAACAGGAATATTAGCAGTTCCATGTTCTGGTGAAAATACGATTTTAATATCTTTTTTAACTTCTGGATTCAATTGGATACTTAATACATTTTTGTAATATTCTTCATCCACATCTTTACCAATAACTGTAATTAATTTCTTTTGTTCTTCTGTACAGTTTGCATCAATTGCCAATTCATCTTCAATTGCGTTAACCTTATCAATAACCTGACTAGCCAAACATGGAATCAACTGACATCCTTTATCATCATACAATTTATATCCATTGTATTCTTTAGGGTTGTGACTGGCAGTAATCATAATGCCACCAAAGCAATTTAAGTGACGTACTGCAAAACTCAATTCTGGAGTTGGACGTAATGATTCAAACACATATGATTTAATGTTGTTTTTTGCTAATAAGTCAGCACAATCAAACGCAAACTCTTTTGACATGTGACGGTTATCATAACCAATCGCAATACCAGCTTTACCACCATTATTTTCATTTATGTAATTTGCGTATCCTTGAGTTGCCTTACGAATTGTATGAATATTAATTCGGTTTGTTCCCGGACCTAAAAGACCACGCATACCTGCTGTACCAAACTCAATTGTTGTATAGAATGCATCATTTTTTTCTTCTGCATTCATTGCTTCTAAAACAGGTTTGTATTGAGGGGCTAAATTTTCATGGTTTAACCATTTTGAATATCTTTCTTCAACAATAGACATTATTTTTTCTCCTTCTTTTCTAACTTTGAAATAAAAAAGTCTCATAAAACTATGAGACTTTCTTTAATTAAGCAATGATCTTTTGAGCACGCAATACTTCTTCGATTGCAGCTACAGCAGCATCTTCATCTTCGCCTGAGCAGCTAATTGTGATTTCTGACTGTGTAGGAATTCCTAAAGACATAACTCCCATGATAGATTTCATGTTTACTTCACGTCCTTTGAAAGCTACATTGATTTCACTTTTAAATTTACTAGCAGCGTTAACAGCTACAGTTGCTGGACGTGCGTGAAGACCTACTGGATCTACTACAGTTACAGTTACTTGTTTCATAATTATCCTCCTAAATCAAATCTAAATGTATTTTATGACATTTTGCCAAAGAAAACAATACCTAAACGAATTTTTCTGATTCCGCTTCCATAATCGGTATATTTAAATCTTGCAACATTTGTGCAAAGACACCACTACCAGTTACTAGATTACCTGTAAAAGTCCCATCATAAATAACAGAATATCCACAACTAGGTGATCTTCTTTGTAAAATCGCAATATCTACTTGTTTTTCTTTCGCTATATTCAGAGCAATTTCTGCCCCTTTGATAAACTGTTTTGTACAATCATTTCCCTCTTTATCCAAAATTCTATCTCCTACTTTTTCACAAGGAATACGAGGACAACAAAGTCCTCCAAGCATCTCTGGACATACAGGAATCACTTCATGATCTTTTAAAAGCTCTACAATTTTTTTATTTAAATTGTTTTTTCCGTTATACTTACAGTTATATCCTAATAAACATGCGCTAACAAGAATTCTCATTAGTCAACTAATTCATCATACAACAAAGAATATGTTTTAGCACTTTGTTGCCATGACACATCTGTATTCAATGCATTTCTTTGTAACATTTCCCAATCCTCTTTACGATTGTAATAAACGTCACAAGCATAATATAAAGTATGAATCAATTCATTCGAATCGTAGTTTTCAAAACTAAATCCATTTCCTGATTTTTCATATTCATTGTATGCATCAACCGTATCTTTTAAACCACCCGTTTCACGAACAAGAGGTAAAGTACCATAACGCATAGAACACAATTGTGAAATTCCACATGGTTCAAATAAACTAGGCATCAAGAACAAATCACTTGCCGCATAGATACGGTGTGCCAAGCTTTCATTGTATCCATAATAGAAACAAATCTTTCCTTTATTTCCATCTTCAAGTTCATGGAACTTGTTTTCAATTTGACTTTCACCACTACCCAAAATAACCAATTGGATTGGAGCTGCACACAATGCGTCTAATTGTTCCATCAATAGATAGAATCCTTTTTGCCAAGTCAAACGAGAAACAACACCTACCATCATAACATCAGGATTCTTTTCTAATCCTAGTTCTTCTTGTAGAGCCATTTTTGCCTTTTTCTTTTGAGCCGCAATATTCACTTTATTAAAGTGATATGGAATTTCTGGATCTGTGTTAGGGTTCCATAACTCGATATCAATACCGTTTACAATACCCCATAGATCATATTTACGCATATTCAATACAGCTTCTAAGTGTTCACCATATTGAGGCGATAAAATTTCTTGTGCATAAGTTGGTGATACAGTTGTAACTTTGTCCGCATATAAAATACCAGACTTCATAAATGAAATACCACCATCAAAACGTACATTACCATTGTCTAACAAATAGTATGGTAATCCTAAACAACTATCTAGCATTTCAGGGCCGAAATTTCCTTGATAAGCCATGTTGTGGATTGTATACACAAAACGAATTGCACGATATCTAGGATCTGCATCGTGAGTTTCTTTAACCATACAAGGAATCATACCTGTATGCCAGTCGTGGCAATGGATAATATTTGGCCAGTAATTCAACTGGTTCAACATTTCAATAACAGCCTTTTGGAAATAACCAAAACGCTCACCATCATCTTGATAACCGTATAATGAATCTCTTTCAAAGTAACCTTGATGTTGAATGAAGAAGAAACATACATTATCTACTACTTTTGAGAATACACGTACGGGTACTTCATGATAATTAATTGAAACTGAATATTCACAATCAAAATGAAGTTCATTATAGTATTTTTCACTAATTTTCTTATATAAAGGCATGACAACCTTTACTTCATGTCCTCTTTCAGTAAGTGCCTTTGGCAAAGAACCAATTACATCGGCAAGTCCACCTGTCTTAATGAATGGTAATCCTTCCCCAGCAACCATCAAAATTGATGCCATTAAACGTTCTCCCTTCTACCAATATACAAAGGTTGTTTTTCTAACCCTGCTAAATCTTTTTTCTTTGCGATTCTAGAATGTTTATCTACAATCACATTCTTTAAGTGAGCACCATCTGCAATTTCTACATCTGGCATAATGATGCAATTTTCGATCAATGCATCTTTTCCAATTTTACAAGAACGACCAACAATAGAATTCTTAACTACACCACTGATTTCACAACCATTCGAAATCAATGAACCTGTTGCAGTACCACCATTCAAATAAATGGCTGGAGCTGAATCGCTTGTACGAGTATATACAGGCCATTCTGGATCTGCGATATCTTTCATTTTTTCTTCCGTTAAGAATTGCATATTACTTTCATAATAGGATTTCAAATCATTAATTACATAAATGTGTCCACGATAATTCAATCCACGGATATCCATATCTACACATTTATCATTTAAGATATCTTTAAACCAATACATTGAACTTGTTTCTTGCGCTTCTTCAACTAATGTTTTAAAAATTTCTTTTGACATGATGTAAGTCTGTAAAGATAAATATCTAGATTTATAGTTACCTAAGTTTTGATCAATACTTAATACACCACGTTGTTTATTCATTTGAAGTACATCACATCCAATGTAGTTTTCTTTTGCGTTATCTACATGTTGATACAACACTGATACTTCAGCACCACTTTCGATATGTTGTTTCAACAATTCTTCATAGTTTCCTTTATAAAGCATATTAACAGGAGCAATCACAACATAATCATTGTGGTTTTCCATAACTGTATGAATGTTTTCTGCATAACATGAAATATCTGTGGTAAAACGTGAAGTTCCACCTTCAGAATACACAGGCACTAAAGATAAGTGTCCATGTTTAGAGTTGATATTATAGTGACGACCAGTACCAATGTGATCAATTAAAGAACGAGGATTTCCATTTACATATATTTGAATATCATCAATTCCTGAATTTGACATATTTGAAATCGCAAAGTCAACTAAACGATAACGTCCTAAAAAACTGAATCCAGCGATTGGACGATATTTTTGCATACCTTCTACATATACAGAAGAATCATTGTAAGTAATTATTCCTAAAGCGTTACACATAATTATTCACCCTTCTTTACTCTCTTAGAAATCAATTCGATTTCATCACTGTCTGGACTACCAACAACAGCACCATCATCAATCTTCACACCATCAGCAACGATAGCACGATAGATTTTTGCACCTTTACCAACTTTAACATTTGGCATTAACACAGCTTGAGATACATATGCATCTTCATCAATTTCAACATTATTGAATAATACTGAATCTACTGCTTCACCACGAATGATAGCTCCCTGGTTGATATAGCAATGTTCAACTTTTCCAGTTGGACCTACATAGTGAGGTAAAGTTGGAATATCTTCTGTATAGATTTTCCAGTTTGGATCATCTAAATTCAATTCATTGTTTTTATTTAATAAGTCCATATTTGCTTCCCACAATGAATCGATTGTTCCAACATCTTTCCAATATCCTTCAAACTTATAAGCATACAAACGTTTATTTGCGTTTAAGAAGTTAGGAATAATATCTTTACCAAAGTCATGGTGACTACCTTCTGCAGTCATATCTGAAATCAATTCTTTGCGTAATTGTTTCCAGTTAAAGATATAAATACCCATACTAGCTAAATTGCTCTTTGGATGTTCTGGTTTTTCCTCGAATTCAACAATTCTTCCTTCATCATCTGTATTCATAATACCGAAACGGCTAGCTTCCTTAATTGGCACTGGAAGTACCGCAATTGTACAATCGGCATTATTTGCCTTGTGACAAGATAACATATCCGCATAATCCATCTTATAGATGTGGTCGCCTGAAAGAATTAAAACGTATTCAGGATCAAACTTATCAATAAAGTCAATGTTTTGTGTGATGGCATCTGCTGTTCCTTGATAGACGTCAAATTTTGTACCATCCTTTTCTCGTGGTGGCAAAACATAAACACCACTTCCACGTGCATCAAGTCCCCATCTTTGACCAGCACCAGCGTATGCGTTTAATTCTACTGATTCATACTGTGTTAAAACGCCTACAACGTTGATATCTGAATTTGCACAGTTACTTAGTGGGAAATCAATAATACGATATTTTCCTCCGAAATAAACAGCCGGTTTCGCATTCTTTTTAGTTAGTTCCAAAAGACGTGTTCCACGGCCACCTGCTAAAATCATGGCGAGCATATTATTCTGTTTCATAATCATCCTCCTAATAATACTCTTTATATAACTAAAGTATATCACTTTTTCAAATAAAATCTACTTGTTTCATTAAATTTGTATGCGTTTTCAAAACGCTGCAAAAAAAAGACAAATCATTCTCTGACTTGTCTTTGCAAAGCATAAATTGATTCGTTTTGATTTGCGATATAAGATATAGCACATACAATAAAGAAGAACGGAAAATACTGATATCCAAAAACTTCCATGCCTATCGCAATAGGCGCTAAAAATGTATTTGTGGCAGCTCCAAACACACCACTATACCCTAGTGCAGCTACAAACAATGGATCTAAACCAAATACAGGTGCAATTATAACCCCGAGACTCGATCCAATCGCAAATAATGGCGTAACTTCTCCACCTTGGAATCCTGCAGATAAAGTTAAAATCGTTAAGACAAGCTTTAGGATCCAGTCATATCCATAAATCTTTTCCGATGTAAAAGATGCTACAATCAAGTTTTCACCCACACCTGAATAACGACATTGGCCAAACATAAACAACATAAACGCCACGAAAACACCCATCATAAAAATACGTTTATAGGGATTTGTGATTTTATTTGTGACAAAAGCTTTTGTGTGTTTCAAAAAAAACGCAAATAAACCACCTATCATGCCGAATAAAATACCTAACACCAATAATTTTATAGATAATTCCATATTTGGCTCAGCAACATTTCCTATCTTAAAAGTACTCTTGTGTAATCCAAACAAGCTAGAAACATAAGTTGCCGTAAAACTAGCCGGAATTGCACAAGACATAGCTCGATATTTCAAAGTTCCAGCCACTAAAACTTCTAAGGCAAAGAAAATTGCCGTAATTGGCGTACCAAACAATCCGGCAAAACCAGCTGCCATACCTGCAACCATAAAGATAACACCACTGTTTTTAAAGCGGAAATACTTACCAAAATAATGCGATACGGTAGCTCCAATCTGCATCGCAACACCTTCTCTACCCGCACTACCACCAAAGAAATGGGTAATCCATGTCGACACGACCATAAACGGTGCCATACGAAGTGGAATCCAATCACTCTTTCCTTGATCAACCTCAAAAACAAGTCCCATACCTTTTCTAGATATTCTTCCCCAATGATCAAATAAGAACACAATAGCTAATCCTGCAAAAGGAAGTCCAAGCAACATAATGCATCCCATATGCTCTCTAAAATTCAAGATCCATTCTAATCCTTTACCAAAAATGACTTCACAGATCGCAACAATAGCACCAATAAAAATACCACAAAAACACTTTAAAACAATTTCATCATAAACTTTAAACGATTCTCTCAACTTTTCTTTATACATGTGATTATTATAGAAAAACAGATTGTTTATTTCAACAATCTGTCTTTATTTTTACATTTTAATTACAATTCTATTTCATTTTTCCACAAACCATGCAAGTTACAATACTCATACACAGTTACTTTACCTGTTCGTCCTTTCGAATCAAAAACATATTCTGGTTTCATTCCTGGGACTAAACCTGCACGATCCACAGTTCCATCACTATATTCAACCCAAATATTAGTGATATAGTGTGCCTCTAACATAGGATGTTCAACACTTCCAACTACAACTTTAAGTTTGTTATCTTCTACACTTACTTGTGGAACATGTTTTTCTTGTGCTGCATCCACTTCACCAGCTTTTAATTCACGATATCCACTAGGAACTACATCCATCAACAATCCTTCAACAACGCTACCAGTTTCTAAATTCTTATAGATTTTCATAAGTATTCCTCCTGTTCTTCTATTGACATTATGACACGCATCATTAAAATATTCTATTGATATGCTCATAAAAAATTTAAATGAAAACTACATGCAATATACAGCAACTTCTCAAGAGATTTTTGAGACTTTTTGTATTTCAAAAACCCATAAAAAACATTTAAAAATAGATGAAAACAATAAAACTATCTACTTTAACTATCCTGAAAAAGAAGTTGAAATCAACTATGAGCCTGTAAACATTTTATATGAAGATGCTTTTTTAATAGCAGCCTTTAAACCTCCATTTTTATTAGTACACGATGATGGAAACAGTCAAGATACTTTACAAGCTCGTATTAACGGGTATCTGCAATTAAATGGAAATAAATATCCGGCTCAAGCCATTCATCGTATTGATTATGAAACGAGTGGTTTAGTCTTATTTTGTAAGCATCCATTCTTCCAGGCATATTGTGACAAAAACATGGAAGAGCATCACATTAAAAAAGACTATATTGCCTTAGTTCAAGGTCACACGAATTATAAAAACAAAAAGATTGTTTCAAATATCGCAAGAGATCGTCATAATGCCAAGAAAATGTTCATCCATCCAAATGGAAAAGAAAGTATTTCAATATTTAACACACTTAAAAACTATAAAGATTATTCGCTGATTCAAGTAACGATTCTAACGGGAAGAAAACATCAAATCCGTGTTCAATGTGCTTCTTTGAAGCATCCCATTTTAAATGATTCCTTATATGGAGGTAAAAGAATTGATAATACGGGACTCTTACTTCAAAGTCATCATATTCAATTTAATGACATTGATGTAATTTGTCCTCAAGAAAAAAGATTTATTAGAAAATAAAAAATTGTATATCCTTTCAGATAAGCGATCCAGACACCCATTGATAAACAGGATAAATACGGAAGAATATGCTTTTTTTTATATAAAATCCACAAAAAGCCTAGTAAAACACTAATATATAAAGCCACGAGCATTCTTTCCATTCCTAAATAAAAGCCAAAAAAAGTTAAAAAACATACATCGGCACTGCCTATCCATTCAGTTCTAATAATTTTAATGGTTCCACTGACCAATAGAAAAACAAGACTTGTACATACTCGATTGAATAATGGCACATAATTAGAACAAAAACATAAAAGAAGTATAGATGGAAAAATCCAGTACTTTTCAATATACATTGTTGCATAGTCCTTTTTCGCCAAAAAGTATAAAAAGAGTACAACATACAAAGTCGATAATTTAAATGGTTTGATCAAAAAAGTAATGATAAGCATAAAAAAAAGAGTCTTCATACTTTAAGTATAAAGACCCAATGTGAAAATATTATTAACAATTTGCAGTTTGTACAAAATCTGCATCGTTAGGTTTCTTTTTGTATACAATTTTCAATAAGATTGGTGTAATAACCGTTGTGAATACGACACACAATAATACTGGAGTCACAAAGACTTCTGGTAAGATTCCTAATGCCATACCTTTATTTGCGACAATCAAGGCAACTTCTCCACGACTAATCATACCGCATCCAATTCGGATAGCTTGTGTAGGTGTATATTTACATACAATAGCACCCAAACCACATCCAATAATTTTTGTCAAAACAGATATGATACATAAAACAATTACTAATTCGATAAGTTCAGCACTCCATGTAATTGGTGAAAGCTTTAATCCAATACTCGCAAAGAATACAGGTGTAATCAACATATAAGATAATGTTGAAATACGTTTAGTGACATAATCACATTGTCGTGTACCCGAAAGAATCAAACCTGCCACAAAACTTCCTGTGATATCCGCTACACCAAAGAATGCTTCTGAACAGAATGCCATGATCAATGCGAACGCAAATGATACAATTGAATATCTTTGTAGTCCACCGCATGAATCATGTTCAAACCACCATGAAAATACTTTGTGTAAAATCACCCCAACAACAACGGCAAACACAAAGAATAGTAAAATTTTAAACATGACAGCGCCGATGTTCACTGAACTGTCAGCCATTCCTGTTACTAATGTCAAACAAACAATACCTAAAACATCATCAATTACAGCTGCAGCTAAAATCGCATTTCCACTTTCTGTAGACATACAACCCATTTCTTTCAATGTTTCTACCGTAATACCAACACTTGTAGCTGTTAAAATAACACCTAAGAATAGGTTGTGTAACCAAGCGTCTGGCCCAACATTATAGAATCCACCAACTACATATCCAACAGCTAATGGAACTAATACACCCAGTGTTGCGATGATAAAAGCTTTTAACCCAGCCTTTTTTAAATCTGTAATACTTGTTTCTAGACCAGCCGCAAACATTAAGACAATAACACCAATTTCTGATAAAGATTCAATCAATTTACTTGGCCCAACTATATTTAACACCGCAGGCCCTAAAACAATACCTGCGATCAATGCACCTACTACAGATGGCATACGTAAACGACGAGAAAAAAGTCCAAAGGCTTTTGTCATTAATAAAATTAAGGCAATATCTAATAGATATCGATATTCTTGCATATTCATACCTCCTACTATGCTCTTGGAAGTTCAAACACCGTTTGTTGAAGTGGCAAATCTACATCATGAAACTCCAACCGATATGCCATCAATTTTATCGGCCTTTTCTTTCCATGATATCCATATTTGACGTCACCCAACAAAGGATGCTTTATATGCCCCATCAGGGCACGAATCTGATGAAATCTTCCTGTATGAAGTGTAATTGCACATATTGAATTCTCGCCATCATTTCTTTCAACATGCACATCCATCAATGCTTTTTGATAGCCCTCTAATTTTTTATCACTTACTTTCGCAACAGTATTTTCTTTGCGAATGTAATAGCACATACTAAAATCTTTTTCTTTAAAAGTACCAGTAACATATGCCCGATACATCTTCTGGATTTTACGATTTGCGATTGCTTCGTTTACTTTTCTTAAAGCATTCGCATTCTTTGCAGCAATCACTAGACCTGTCGTATTTCGATCCAGTCTGTGACAAATACTTGGAGCAAAAGAATGTTCTTTATTTGGATCATACTCGTTTTTTTCCATTAAGTATGCTTGTACACGATTTACCAAACAATCTTGAGTTTTGCTTTGATCACTCTGTGACAATAAGCCATATGGTTTATTCGCAATCAAGATATTTTCATCTTCATAAATAACATCCAACTGTGATGATATATATTGCGTATCTACTTGTTTCTCTTCTAAAACATCCGGAGGTAAAAACAATAAAATACTATCATTCTCCTGAATTTTCTGATCAAAAGTACAACGTTTACGATTCACTTTTATTTTCTTATTTCGAATCGCCTTATACATCATTGATTTGCTCAATTTTGGAAAAGTCTTCATCAAAAACTTATCCAGTCTTTGATTTGCATCATTTGAATTGATTCTAATCTCTTTCATAAATTAAATCCAAACTTTCCATTAAACTGTCCATAACTGGTACATTTACACTTTCTAAAGTTGCTCGATTTTGATGCCCAGTAGTCACCAAGATACATTTAGCACCAATACTTTTTGCAACTTCATAATCATGAATGCTATCTCCTACAAAATAAATTTCATCATCTTGGCTGCATGTTTGTTTAAACGCATGAGCTAATTCCACTTTACTTTTTGCATAGATGTCATTGATTCCGTATATCGAATCGAATAAATCATCTACATGCAAGGTTTCCATTTGTTTAAAAAGATAATCCATTTTACTTGCAGAAAGCACGGTTTGCGAAAAGCCAAGATTCTTTGCCTTATTCACAACATCCAATACATCTGAATGTAAGTTACAAGCATAGCTTTTTTCTTGATAATCCTCCATATATTCGTGAGCCAACATGGAAAAAGGTATTTTGTCAAAATCAAAGCCTACCCTTTTATAATAATCTTCTATTGGAAAAGTAAATACTTCACGATATTGACTTAGAGTATCCAAAGGTTTCAAATCATGACTGACTAAAAGACGGTTGATACAAGAAAAACATAAGTCAACATCATTCAATAAAGTTCCATTCCAATCCCATACAATTTTTACCAAACAATTCACCCCGCACGGTATTATATCACTATTAGAAAAAAATAATAACATTTTATACTAATTAAAACTTTCACAAATATAGTTTTTACTATATAATATTATATGAGTATATATGAGGAATTGAATTAGGAGGAAATATGAGAGGAATTTATAACTCAGTAACTGACCTTCGTCGTCAGGTCTTTACTGCCATCGCTTCAATGGCGTACGATGACAATACAGATTATTCTAAGCGTATGGAAGAAATCCCATATGAAATCTTACCTGGTACAAAAGCAAAATATCGTGATAGTATTTTTCTAGAACGTGCAATTATCGGGGAAAGATTGCGTTTGGGTATGGGCTTGCCTGTTCGTGATATTACTGAATATACAAACATTTCAGATGGAATTGAAGAAAGTACAATTGCGAAAAAATATTATGATGATCCCCTTATCAATATTATCAAGTTCGCATGTAATGCGTGTCCAGAAAAGAAAGTATTTGTAACAAACGCTTGTCAAGGATGTTTATCACACCAATGTACAGAAGTTTGTCCAAAAGATGCGATTCATATTGTAAATGGTAAAAGCTGTATTGATCAAGAAAAATGTATTAAGTGTGGACGTTGTATGGATGCATGTCCTTATCACGCAATCACTAAATTAGAACGTCCATGTGCTGCAAGCTGTGGAATGGACGCAATCAAATCCGATGCAGATGGAAAAGCAGAAATCGATTACGATAAATGCGTTAGCTGCGGAATGTGTCTAGTTAACTGTCCATTTGGAGCTATTGTAGATAAAGGACAAATTTTCCAAACAATCTATGCCATGAAAGAAGGCTATGACGTCATTGCCGCTGTTGCCCCTGCTTTCGTTGGTCAATTTGGTCCAGCCGTAACGCCAGACAAAGTAAAAGCAGCATTAAAAGCTGTAGGTTTTGCGGATGTTGTGGAAGTTGCGATTGGTGCTGACTTATGTACAATTGAAGAAGCTGAAGACTTCTTAGATAAAGTTCCTGAAAAACAACCATTTATGGCTACAAGTTGCTGTCCTGCATGGTCCGTTATGGCGAAGAAAAACTTCCCTGACTTTGCACCATACATTTCAATGGCATTAACTCCAATGGTACTAACGGGTCGTTTAATCAAAAAAGAAAAGCCAAACGCCAAAGTTGTATTCATCGGTCCTTGTGCTGCTAAGAAATTGGAAGCAAGCCGTAAATCAATCCGTAGTGATATTGACTTCGTATTAACTTTTGAAGAAGTTATGGGTATGTTCAATGCGAAAGGTATTGCATTAGACCAAATTACTACTTCTGATCCATTAACAGAAGGAACAAATGCTGGTCGTGGATTTGCTGTCAGTGGTGGTGTTGCCAAAGCCGTTAAAGACTTGATTCAAAAAGAACATCCTGGAACAGAAGTAAAAGTTCAGGCTGCAGAAGGATTAAAGAACTGTAAGACAATGTTGATGATGGCTAAAGCTGGAAGACTAAACGGATACCTACTTGAAGGTATGGCTTGTCCTGGTGGATGTGTTGCCGGTGCTGGTACTTTACAACCAATCAATAAATCAAGTGCATTAGTTAAAAAATATGCTACTGAAAGCGATAAGAAAGATGCAGATGAATCTGCATATGGAGATCGTCTTCACGAACTAAGTGAACATTAGTCAAAGACGTCCTTAAAATGGACGTCTTTTTTTGATATAATCATGTTTGGAAATGAGGTATGAACATGCATCGTTATTCATATTATAAAACGGCTGCCTGTACTTTAAATGTTTCAATTGGAGATCCACAGGCAAATAAAGAAGAAATTTTAAAATGTATCCAAGAATTGGATTCAGATACACAACTTGTAGTATTTCCAGAACTATGTGTTACAGGATATACATGTCAGGATTTATTCTATGAACATACATTATTAAATAGAGCAAAACAAGTTCTATTTGAAATTGTAGAAGAACTACCAGAAAACCTAGTTACAGTTTTAGGCTTACCTTTAGAAATCGAAAACAAGCTTTATAACTGTGCCGCTATTTGTTTCAACCATGATATTCTAGGTATTCAAGTAAAAACATATATTCCAAGCTACAATGAATTCTATGAAACAAGGTGGTTCTCGAGTGCTAGTGAATTGAAAGAAAACACAACTTTTACATACAAAGATAAAAAGGTTCCCGTTTCAAATCATATCGTATTTAAAGATACAACAACATCGGCTTGTTTAGGTATAGAAATCTGTGAAGATCTATGGGTGACAATTCCAGTAAGTTCAACACATGCATTAGCTGGAGCGAATGTATTATGTAATCTAAGTGCCTCCAATGAAATCATCTCAAAAGCAAATTACAGAAGAAATCTAGTCAAAGATCAAAGTGCTAAATGTTATGCAGGCTATATTTATGCTAGTGCCGGCCCAACAGAAAGTTCAAGTGATTTGGTTTTCTCTGGACACAATTTAATCTGTGAAAACGGGGCTATCTTAAATGAGACAAAAACAGATAAAATTATTTATGGACAAATCGATTTAGACCATTTAAATCATGATCGCTTACACTATAAAACTAGTATGCAGGATTTATTCCATGTAAACTATACAACCGTGGAATTCACATCAAAACCAATCGAAGAAATTGAATTTGATCGCTATATCGATGCCTATCCTTTTGTCCCAAACAATCAAGATGAAAGAATTGTTCGCTGTTTAGAAATATTACACATTCAAGCACAAGGCTTGGCAACGCGTCTTTCTAAGATTCACTGTAAAGATGTTGTGATTGGAATTAGTGGTGGACTTGATTCTACTTTAGCTTTGCTTGTATGTCATGAAGCCTTTAAAATCAACAATTATGATTCAAAAGGAATTCATGCGATCACAATGCCTGGTTTTGGAACGACAAAACGTACTAAATCTAATGCGCAAATCTTAATGGACCTGCTTCATGTATCTAGTGAAGAAATTTCTATTGTGGATGGTGTAAATCAACATTTTAAAGATATTCACCATAATCCAGAAGTTCATAATATTACATATGAAAACTCACAAGCTCGTGAAAGAACACAAATTCTGATGGATTTAAGCAATGCCTATAATGCGATTGTTGTTGGTACTGGAGACTTAAGTGAACTTGCCTTAGGATGGTGTACATATAATGGAGATCACATGAGTATGTATGCGGTAAACGCCAGTGTGCCTAAGACACTTGTTCGTTATATTGTTGAAAGTGTTGCCTTAAAAGATGAAATATTACATGATGTATTGATGGATATTTGTGATACACCAGTATCTCCAGAGCTTTTACCACCAGATAAAAATGGTAAAATTGCTCAAAAAACAGAAGAAGTATTAGGTTCTTATGATCTTCATGATTTCTTCTTATATCAAATGTTAAGACATCACGATGAGCCTAAGAAAATCTATGATTTAGCTTGTGCTGCATTTAAAGATGTAGACAAGGAAACAATTAAAAAGGCCATCACAACATTCTATAATCGTTTCTTTACCCAACAATTCAAAAGAAACTGTATGCCAGATGGTGTTAAGGTTGGATCTATTTGTTTCTCACCTAGAGGTGACTGGAGAATGCCAAGTGATGCATCAAGAAATCTATGGACAAAACAAGTGGAGGAAATTTAATTCCCCCACTTTTCTTTATGCTTTATCCATATTATTTGAAAAAATATCTGCCACTTCACTCATGATAATATAAGCTTTAGAATCGATTTCATGAACTTGTTCTTTCATACGATTCACTTGGTATCGGTTGACTATACAAAATAGACAATGGATTTAAGACTTTTTGAATATCCACCCGTGGCATCCACTCGAGTAACGCCACTTTCCAAAAGTATTACTTAATGCTTCACATATTTCGGTTGGATACTCAGTTACAATCATTGCACATTTAGCTCAATCAATCAAAGTCAATTGTCTTTAATGCTGCTGAATAAGCTACAACCGAATAGAGTAGTAATACCTAGCTATTTAATACAATTTTGCAAAATATATAGAGAATCACATTATAGATCATCACAAAGGTACCTACGGTTTCCGATACCTGAAATCATACCACCAAATAGTGCACAAAGTAATAAATCCGTATCTGCTAATGATGAAGCAATACTTACATCGATTGGTAAAACATCCGCAATCAGCTATGCGAATAAGGAATATATAAAAACAGTATATATAGCATAAAAGGTAAATTTCTTTCCTCGTTTTTTGAGTCCAATCAAAAATAAAGGAATGTTTAATATTAATAAGAATAGTGATAATAATAAATAAGATGGTGAAACCTGTTCAAGTAGCATAGAAGTTCCAAAAATTCCACTATCATACAATTTTACGGGTGTCATAAACAATGTGATTCCAAAAGCATTCACAATTCCAGCAATTGTCAACATGAAAAGATTCGTAATACAAGGTGTTGGGTCTTGTTTCATAAGCTCAGCACTCCTTTTTAGGGCTTCATTTTAACATACTCACACACCAAAATCATTTCAATTACTAATTTTTAAACAATATAAAAGAAGAAACTATTTTTTAGCCTTTTCTACTATTTTTTAATCAGATTCTACCACATAAGGGATTTCATTTTCTGCAAGAAAAAAATTAGTAGTAATATTTTGTGAATGATGAATCACTCTTAATATTTGAACCTCTCATCACCGCAGTGACAAGATTCTTAGGAACAGGTTTCTATCGAAACCTTTCTTACCAAGCTATCCCCGCAGTTCCTGCGGTTGTTTTAT
>NZ_JAJDMK010000053.1:0-17000 GCF_020593575.1 Holdemanella sp. DFI.5.55 | reverse complement strand
TTATTTGATTACATTACATGGAAAATCATTAAGAGAAACATACTCTAAATTAAAAAATAAGAAATAACAAAAAAACACGGTTGATTTAATTTGACCGTGTTTTTTAGTGGACTTGTATTACGTATTAAGATTTAAAAAAGATGGACTTCTTTAACGGATTATGTGGACTTCTGTAGCATATTGCATGGACTTCAGATAGCGGAATACTCAAATTGAACAAATTAAATAATGAAGAATTCCAAAAGCGTGAAGGCTCAAGAAAATCTGTATATATGGATGAAGAAAAAGATTTTATGAATCCTTTGCCAGAACATCCGTTTGAATTGAGTGAATGGAAAATGGCAACAGTCCAAATGAACTATCATATTCAGGTAGAAAAAATGAACTATTCAACTCCTTATGAATATGTTGGAAAACGAGTAGAAGTAAAACTAACAAAAGACACTGTCACTGTGTATTATAAAAAGAACCAGATCTGCCAACATAAACGCTTATATGGTCATCGTAATCACTATTCTACTAATGAGGCACATATGCCAAAGAACCACCAATTGTTCCAGTGGAATAAAGAACGCTTTATGAATTGGGCTGCAGCAATTGGACCTTCTACTGTTGAACTGATCAATCTTATGTTTAGTCGTTACAAAGTAGAAGAACAAGCCTACAAGGGATGTTTGTCTATTTTGAAACTGTCTGATAAATATTCACAGGCAAGATTAGAAAATGCATGTAAGTTGGCGCTTTCCCGCTTATCTAATCCTACCTATAAGAATATTAAGTTGATTCTAGAATCAGGTCAAGATGAAGCAAAACAGGAACCTGAAAATACAATAAATAAAGAAGATACTACGTATGCATTCACTCGTGGAACTGAATATTATGGGGGTAAAAAGTAATGAATCAAGAAATATATGAAAAATTAAGAGAAATGAGATTGCCTATCATGGCTGAAGAATATAAGGATCAGTCAGAAAATACGGATACACAAAATATGACTTTTGAAGAAAGATTGGAAGCCATGGTCATCAAAGAATATGATTCGTAAATCAATCACACAGTTAAGCGCTACATCAAAAACGCCAACTTCTATGATTCAAACGCCAATCTACAGAATATCAATTATAAACCTGACCGTGAAATCAATAGAGGCTTGATAGAAGAACTGAGTACAAATGAATATATCCAGCAGAAACTAAATATTATTTTGATTGGTGCATCTGGATCTGGAAAGACTTGGATTTCAAACGCTTTTGGGGTTAATGCATGCATGGAGAGATACAGAGTTCAATATATTCGTTTGCCCGATTTGTTTCAGGAAATTGAAGAAGCTAAGATTCAAGGACATTACAAAAAATACATGAAGAAACTTTCCAAAGTTGATTTATTAATTCTAGATGAATTCTTATTAACAAACATCAGTGAAGGTGAACGAAACGATTTATTTGAAGTGATACAATCAAGAACTGATAATAAATCAACAATCTACTGCAGTCAATGGGCTCCTGAAGGATGGCTAGGCAAATTAGGTAATGGTCCACTCGCTGACGCCATTCTAGATCGTATTAGAAACTCATCATATACAATTCTTTTAAAAGGCAGATCTCTTCGAGAGGATTATTCAAAAATCAAATAATAAAAAAGAGAGTCATTTCAATAAGTTGAAGTGGCTCTCTTCGTGGATTTAGTGGCTCTGAGCAATGGATTGCATGGCTCTGTCCAAATGGATTCGGTGGCTCTATTTTCATGGATTGGGTGGCTCCGCCACCATGGAATACTCAGTTTGTTATCCTGAAAGATCGTATTGGATAATAATCTTTCATCATGTTTGCAGTTAGCGCAACGATAGCAATTCTTAGTTTTCATGAAATAGTAGTGAGTACAGCCACACTTTTCGCAATAGTAGCCAGTAGGCCATTTGATGTCGTAGAAAAATTTACGACAAGCATCTAAATTTGTGTAATATTGAATAATGAAATCAGAAGTAGACATATAGTCTCCACGACCACTAACAGACAAACGTTTATTATTTCTTTTGTAATACATAACGAGCACCATCCTTTGTACAAGGATATAGTACCTGTTATATTGACGATATCGATGTCTATTTAGTGCATGGGGTCGTTAGATGGGTACTCACATTCTATTATAGGATGTTGGGGAATATACAGTAGTGTTTAATTTCGATGAACGATATTATGAATCAGTTCCATTTACAGTTACAATTCTTCCTAAAACTATTTAATTAAAACTAACTAAACAATTTAAATACTTTGGCGAACAAGATCCAATCTTAGAAAACAAGTCACAACAAATAAAACCAGAGGTAACTAACCAAGCAAGCAAGGATGAAAAAAGGAACCATTACAATCAGTTAATGCTTCGAATAAATATAAAAACAAATATGCAAGTGCTACCGATATAGAATCAAATAAAGATATTGAAACCAAAGTAGATAAAAACAAAAGTTGTAACAGGTGTATTTAATCTTACGCCAATGTATTTGTCTTTTATGACTATAAGTTTAGTTGTAGCTATGTATATTATGCATATATTGATAAAGAAAAGAAATGTTAAAATTTAAATAAGAAAACAGAGCCTTCGCCTATCATATGAGTGGAGGCTTTGATTTATATTGAAATCAGCCTAAAGTGTGTATACGTTTACATTTAATTGGTTATAAATTCAATTGATTGCATTCATGAAATTAATCGATATATAGAGAAAAATTTATTAAATTTATTTTGTTTCTCAAATTTTTTAATATTTGTTTTAAATAAAGTATATCTTTTACTTTTTGTACTTTTTGTTTGAAATTTCAGGTATTAAATGGTAATTGACATATTATATATATATAGGATAAAATTAACATGCAATAGTTTTATCTCGGAATAAGTATGACTGTTGTAAGGTAATAGGAATAAAAATGGTACATTTAGATGATGTTAGAAATAGCTGGCTTACCGCATTTTTGATTGATTCGTTCATCTTCTACTGGGTTATGGGTAGGGATGAGTATATCTAAAATTTCATATTTCATTGCTTATTAAGACTTGTAAAATTCTAATAAGCTTTTTTTATGTTTATAGGAACGGGAGAGTGTTATGTATAGGAAGAATGCAAATGGGTGGTTGAAGCATATCGATTTTATCATTCTTGATATGATATGTTTGCAAATTGCATTTGTGGTGGCTTATTTTATTAAAAATGGAAATATACATCTATATAACAATTTCTTATATAGGAATATGGCTATCATAATAGAATTAGCTGATTTAATGGTTTTACTGATTTTTGGTACATTAAAGGGTGTATTAAAAAGAGGATATTATCAAGAGTTTGTAAAAACATTAAAACATGGGTTTATTGTTTGCTTATTGTCTGTTTTATATTTGTTTACAGCTCAAAAAGGGATTTTCTTCTCTAGATTTATTTTATTCTTAACAATCGGTATTTATTTTATATTGACATATATTGTAAGAGAAGTATGGAAGTGCCATATTAAAAAGGGTGTCAATAATGGTAATCGAAGAAAGTTATTGATTATAAGTTCAAGTGGTATTGCGAATTTGGTAATCGATAATATCGAAAAGAGTAATTATACTCGTTATGACATTGTGGGTGTTGCATTATTAGATAAAAATTTAATTGGTAAAACAATTAGTAATACTAAGGTTGTTGCGGATAAAGATTCTGTGGAGATGTATGCATGTAAAGAATGGGTAGATGAAGTATTGATTGTGTTACCTGAAAAAATAGCGTATCAAAATGAATTGATTGAACAATTAACTATGGCTGGTATTACTGTGCATATGAATTTGGCTAAAGTTATAAATTCGCCTGGTAAGAAACAGTTTGTCGAGAAGATTGGTGATTATACAGTATTAACAACAAGTATTAATTATGCTCCGTTAAATGAAATTTTCTTAAAACGATTGTTTGATATTATTTGTGGATTACTTGGATGTGTTTTAACATTAATCATTACTATTTTTATTGGTCCAATCATTTATTTTGCAAGTCCAGGCCCCATCTTCTTTTCACAAGAGCGTGTGGGTAAGAATGGTAAGAAGTTTAAGATGTATAAATTCCGCAGTATGTATTTGGATGCGGAAGAACGAAAAGCTGAATTAATGAAAGATAACAAATTAGGGGATGGAAAGATGTTTAAAATTGATTTTGATCCTCGTGTTATTGGAAATAAAGTTATGTCGGATGGTTCTCATAAAACAGGTATTGGTGAATTTATTCGTAAAACGAGTTTGGATGAATTCCCACAATTTTTTAATGTATTAAAAGGAGATATGTCTATTGTTGGAACTAGACCTCCTTTAATTTCAGAAACAAATCTATATGAGTATCAACACTTTGCACGATTAGCTATTAAACCTGGAATTACAGGAATGTGGCAAGTAAGTGGTCGGAGTGAGATTACGGATTTTGATGAAGTAGTAAAACTGGATAAGTATTATATTGAAAACTGGAATCTTGGTTTAGATATTGAGATTTTGTTAAAGACAGTATAAGTTGTAATATGTAAAAAAGGCGCGGTTTAAAAAGAAAGGGGAATTGATTTGAATATAGTCATGTTTGGGCAAAAGAGACTAAGTCGAGAAGGCGGAGTTGAAATTGTCGTAAAAGAATTATGTACTCGAATGGTTAAGTTAGGTAATAACGTTACTTGTTTGAATCGTTCTGGTCATCATGTGAGGGGAAATGAATTAGATGCTCATAATGAATATGATGGTATTATACAAAAATCAGTTTTGACAATTGATAAAAAGGGTTTGGCAGCTGTTAGTTCTTCTTTCTTTGCGGGCTTAAAGTCTACATTTGGAAAATATGATGTGGTTCATATTCATGCAGAGGGGCCTGCATTTTTTTCATGGTTACCAAAGCTTTTGGGTAAAAGAGTGATTGTTACAATTCATGGTTTGGATTGGCAAAGAGAAAAATGGAAATATGGCTTTGGATCTAAATTTATTCATCAAGGTGAAAAGAATGCAGTAAAATATGCAGATGAAATTATAGTCTTGAGTAAAGGGGTGCAAGATTATTTTAAGAATGAATATAATCGTGATACACATTTTATTCCTAATGGAGTTAATAAACCTGAAGTAGTTAAAGCTCTAGAAATAAAAAAATGGGGATTAGAAAAAGATAATTACATTCTTTATTTAGGTAGAATTGTACCTGAAAAAGGAGAGCATTATCTTATTGAGGCCTTTAAACAAATTAAAACAAATAAAAAACTAGTTATTGCAGGTGGTATTTCTGATACGGCTGACTATGGAAAAGAATTAAAAGAATTAGCAATAGATGATGACAGAATTATTTTTACTGGATTTGTACAAGGTAGAATCTTAGAAGAATTATATTCAAACGCATATATCTATTGTTTGCCTTCTGATCTTGAAGGTATGCCATTAAGTCTATTAGAAGCCATGTCTTATGGAAATTGTTGTTTAGTATCCGACATTCCAGAATGTGCTGAAGTTGTTGAAGATAAAGCTATTACATTTAAAAAGAGTAATGTAGAAGATTTAAAAGATAAACTACAAGATGCTTGTGAACATCCTGAAAAAGTACATGAATTAAAAACACAGGCTTCAGATTTTATTTGTTCTAAATATAATTGGGATGTTATTGTTGATGAAACTATGAAACTATATGGGGAGAAATTAATAAATGAGAGTATTGATTATAAATAATCACCTCTAACCGAACGCAGGTAGTGAGATGTATATAGTGAAAATGCCGGAAAATAGTGCATTTACGGCACTTTTTGAGAGATGGGTAGAGCTGTGAGAGCGGTTTTTGTCTCGCTACCTAGGTTCGCCAACAGCAGATGATTTTTATCATAAGAACTTTCAGTATCACTACCTGCGTTTGTGTGGAGCACTCTGGTTTATGAACAACACATTGTAAGTGCTTCATTTGAACAGGGGTAGTGACACTGAGAATAAGAAGCAGTTTCTCATCCTGGAAGGCTTTGCACACGGCTTCTTGGGGTTGAACGATGAGGCAGAGTTCTGCTACAAGGTCAATGACTTCTGGCATCCGAATGATGAAGGCGGCATGGCATGGAACGACCCGGAAATCGGTATTGAGTGGACGGAGCTGAAAGGTGAGTACAAGGGCAGTGCAAGTGCAGAAGGCTATACGCTGGAAGATGGCACTGCACTGAACCTGAGTGATAAGTACCAGAAGTGGATGGGACTGAAAGATACTTTTAAATTTTAAGATTTACATAGTCATTTTTAATATAGCAACTAAAACTGAAATAAAAAGACAGATACAATTTGAAAAAAGTCTATGATAGTGAGGAAAATAATGTTTGAATATCTGATAAAAATTATAAATCGAGTTATCGGAATTTTTAAAATTCTGTGCTGGAAAATTATATATGGGGGTCGCTTTCATTTTGGTAAAATGACTTTCTTTTATCCAGGATGTCATTTGATGATTGAAAAAACAGGAAGCATTAATATTGGAGATAATTGTTTCTTTAACCGAAATTGTTCAATGACATCTCTGGGCGAAATTAAGATAGGCAATGATTGTATATTTGGTGAAAATGTTAAGATATACGATCATAACCATAGAACTGATGCGACAAAAGGACCCTTTAGAAAACAAGGTTATGTTATTGGACGAGTTGAAATTGGATCTAATGTTTGGATTGGAAGTGATGTCTTAATCCTTCCTAACATTAGAATTGGAGACAACGTCATCATTGCGGCCGGTGCGATAGTTACAAAAGACATTCCAGACAATGTGACTTATATCCAAAAGAGAAACAGTGTGGAGGTGCCAAATGGAAAATAATCTCCGATTTAGTATTGTTGTACCGATTTATAATGTTGAAAAATTTCTTGATCAGTGCATAACAAGTGTACTAAGCCAAAACTATGATAATTATGAACTGATTCTTGTGGATGATGGCGCTACCGATGATAGCGGCAAAATTTGTGATGCTTATGCTTTGAAGAATGACCACATTCGAGTCATACATAAAGCCAATGGGGGATTAGTTAGTGCTCGAAGAGCTGGTGTAATGGTTGCAAAGGGTGAGTATGTTGGCTATGTGGATGGAGATGACTGGGTAGCTGATAATTGGCTTGCAGAAGTTGATAAAGTGATTACGGAATCTCATCCGGATATTGTGGAATATAATGCGTTTAAAAGCACAGATGGAAAAAATATTGAAATGAAAACCTCGCATTTTAGAGGATTCTTTGACGAGAAAGAAGTCAAAGAAAAGATTATTCAATGTATGCTTTGTGACAAAGATCAAAGATTTTACACATTCGGTGTTTTGCCAGCTGTATGGTCTAAAATGATTAAGACCGAAATTCTAAGAGATAATCTTTGTTCTGAAGACAAGATTACTTTTGGTGAAGATGTTGCCTGTATATACAACAGCATATTAAAATGTAAATCCTTTTATGGAATCGACATTCCATTATACTATTATCGACAAAACAGTCAATCTATGACAAAAGCGTATGATGCGCGGCGATTTGAAAGACTAGAAGTCTTATTTGCTTATCTAAATAAGGAACTGCTACGGAATAATAGACAGTTGAAAAGTCAATATGATAACTATATTTTGTTCTGTGTTTTTTATGCGTCCCTGAATGAAGCAAAGAACAATACTAGTTTCAAAGAAATGGGAAAGAAATTTGAAGATGGATTAAAAAGACTTGATTTAGAAAACTTCGTCAATGAAACAACCATAAAGATTGGTATTCCCTGGAATGTGATGCTTTATCTCATAAAGAAGAAAAAGTATAGAATGTTGATGGTATTATGCAGAGCGATTGTTAAAGTCAAGTATTCATATAAAGCATAAGGAGATTATTATGAAAAAAATTTGTTTTATAACACGTCATGCAATTGTAAATTATGGCTCTTTTTTGCAGACGTATGCTACACAAAAACTATTTGAAGACTACGGATATAATGCGGAAGTTTTGGATTATGTTCGAGAAGACGAAGAGTATCATAATGTGACAGAACTACTGTTAAAAAAATCAAAAAAATGGAATCGGAATACTTTTACTAGACTTATATATAGAATCGTTCAATGGCCAGATCACTATATTTGTGGAAGAGCATTTGAAAAGGAAAGAGCCAAATATCTGAATTTGAGCGGGCGCATTACAAATCTGGTTGCAGATACAAGCAAAATACCGACAGCTGATATTTATTGTACAGGTAGTGATCAAGTTTGGGGAGAAATTGCTCAAGATGATGTAGATCCTATGTATTTCTTGAGTTTTGCTCCACATGATGCGAAAAAAATAGCCTTTTCTGCAAGCTTTGGAAAAGAAAGTTATCCGAAAGAAAGAATTGATAAGTTCAAAGAATTATTACGTGGATATGACTATATAACCGTGCGAGAAGATAGTGCGGTTAATATAGTAAATAGAGCTGGATATGAGGCAACGCAGATTCTTGATCCAACAATGATTTTTGGTGGAGATAGATGGAGAAAACAATTGCTGCCGATACATGAAAAAGGATATGTGTTGCTTTATCAACTTAATGCCAATCATGAAATGGATGAATATGCAAAGCAATTTGCGGATAAAGCGGGGTTAAAATTGCTTAGAGTTTCTGTCGAGGCGCATAACTGTATGCGAGTAGGAAAATTTAAGCTGTGTTTATCGCCGTTTAAATTTTTATCATATATTGCAAATGCAGAATATATGATTACAGATTCTTTTCATGGTACTGCTTTTGCAATCATGTTTAACAGGCAGTTTGTCGAAGTATTACCAAAAGAAAAAATTGCAAGAAATTTGAGCGTTTTGAAACAGTTTGGACTAGAAGATAGAATCTTAAATAGTCTTGGTGACTTTTCATATATTGATCAAAAGATTGACTACAAGATTGTAAATGATATTTTAGAAAAGTATCGGAGGCAATCGAATGAACTGTTAAAGAAATGTTTATATGATGGAGAAATGTAAGGATGATTGAAGTAAACATAGTAGGGCAATTGGGAAATCAACTTTTTGAGTATGCGTGCGCGCGACAGTTGCAGGAAAAATATGGTGGAAAGATTTATCTTAACACATATGAAATGCGACAGAATACGCCAAATTTTCGTTTGGCTTTACTTGATTTTAATTTAAATGAAAATGTGGAGGTTCTCTCAGAAAGACCGTTAAAGGAAGCAAATGCAGATAACTATTCAGTCAAGATTTTAAGGAAATTTTTTCCAGAGTTGTACTTTAACATGATGGCGAAAAAAGGTGTTTTTGTTTGGAAATCTGCACGGATTTATAAACCTTTGCCTTTGTTAAATGAAAAATTTCAGAAGCGAATTGTCCTCAATGGTTACTGGCAAAGCGAAAAGTATTTTTCTGACGTGGCAGAGATTCTTCGGATGGAACTCACTCCGAAAGAACCACTTCAACCACAGAATGAAGAACTATATAATAAAATCAAAAATACAAATTCTGTTTGCGTTACTATTCGGCGCGGAGATTTTATGAATGATAAGAACAAAGGTACTTTTTATATATGTGATAATACATATTTTAGAAATGCGCTTTCTTATATAAAAAAACGTCTGCCAGATTGCACATTCTTTGGCTTCTCTGATGATATAGAGTGGGTGAAAAACAATATGGAATTTCCAGGAGAAGTCTATTATGAGAGCGGAGTGGATCCCGTATGGGAAAAATTACGTTTAATGTCAGCGTGCAAACATTTTGTACTGTCCAACAGTTCGTTTAGTTGGTGGGCTCAGTATCTATCAAATGAAAAGAAAAAAATTGTGGTTGCACCGGACATCTGGTATAAGACGGGAAAACATGCTAAAGCTGATTTATATCAAGATGATTGGAAATTAATACATATAGGGTGAGAGAATGGAAACTATTTTTGCGGGAATTGTATTATTCAATCCGGAAATTAGTAGATTGAAGGAAAACATTACACATATTTTAGGTCAAGTGGATCGATTAGTGTTGGTGGATAATGGATCTAATAATAAAGAAGAAATTCAGAGCGGAATTCAAAATTTTAACACGGACAAAATACTATATATAGACTTACATAAGAATAAAGGAATTGCAGCGGCACTTAATGTCATTGCGGAATCAACGGAAAGTTGTGGTGTAAAGTGGGTTCTTACATTGGATCAGGATACTGTATGTAATGATGATATAATTGACAAGTACAGACCGTATTTGTCTATGAAAAATGTTGGACAGTTTACATGCCTTTATCAAGACAGAAATTTTTTAGAAGATAAATGTAAAAAAGAAGACTCTGAATTTGGTAATTTAGAGGAAGTTCCTTGGTGTATTACTTCAGCGGCATTGCTTAATGTAGAAGCATGGAAAAAAGCCGGAAAATTTGATGAGAGTCTTTTTATTGATCAGGTTGATTACGACATGTGCCTTACGATGAGAGAAAAAGGATATTATATATATCAAGTTGGCTTTGTGGGGTTTGTTCATGAGATAGGACAGGGACACATTGTAAAAATCGGCCCTTGGAAAATAAAAACATGGAATCACTCACCCTTTAGAAGATATTATGGTACGAGAAATGCGATGCTTGTTTCGCAAAAGCACAAAGAACTCAGTGAAGTACGCGCATTTTTTGGAGCAGTGAAGCATATTATTATTATTTTTATTTTTGAAGATCAAAAATTAGAAAAACTAGGTGCCGGATTGAAAGGACTCAAGGATGGTATGAAGGAGAAAACGTAAGATGATTATAAATATTATAGTTCCAGGTATAGGATTATCAGGGGGCATGAGAGTACTTTTTCAGTATGGTGAAATGCTTAAAGCTAAAGGACATGATATCGTTTTTTATACACCGGTAAAGGCATATGATGTGCAAAATAACAAATCAATGATTTTAAATAAGGTGCATGTTGTAACGAACACAATTAAAAGAATTTATGGCTATGAGATAAAGAAAAAATATAAAAAATCTCAGTTTGATGTGAAGGTGCTTCCAGTTCCGGTTGTTTCTAATCGATCCATTAGAAATGCTGATATTTGTATGGCAAGTGCGTGGCCAACAGCTTTTTCAGTAGCTAGATTGAACTCCAATAAAGGTAAAAAAGTGTATTTTATTCAAGACTATGAAATATGGAATAACGAGGAACTTGGAAGAAAGTCATATACACAACCTCTACGACATATCGTAATATCAACTTGGATAAAGAATAAATTAATAGAGCAACTTGGTGCAGAGGATGCGCCAATTGTTTTTGATGGGCTAGATTTAGAAGTTTTTAATAATCCAGAAAAGAAATACGATTTTGAAGATCGAACAATTGAGATTTTAATGCTGTATCACGACCTTCCCAAAAAGGGTGTGAAAGATGGACTGACAGCATATAAAAATCTGAAAGAAAATAGATATCCAAATGTGAAATTGACTATGTTTGGGTTGGCAGACCGGCCAAACATTTCTGATGAGATTGTGTACTATAAGGATCCGTCAAGAGAAGAATTAAAAGGATTATATAAAAAGACGGATATCTTTTTATACACATCGAGAGAAGAAGGATGGGGATTGACTCCGCTTGAAGCGATGGCAAGTAAGTGCGCTGTAGTAGGAACAAAAACAGGTTGTATGTTAGATATCGGTTTGGATAGAGAAAACGCTTTACTTTGTGAACCTGGTGATGTCAGAAAAATGACGGAGAATTTATGTGAGCTATTTGAAAATCATGAAATGATAATAAAGCTAGCTGAAAATGGTTACAAAACTGTTCAACAGTTTTCGTGGGAAAATTCTGTAGAACAGTTGGAAAAGGAATTGAGGATTATATGCAATGAAGATAAAAACTGAAACGATAGCATTCTCAATTTGGTGTGTTATATTATTTAGTAGAATACTAATAAATCAAGAGATTAGTATGATTTCAAGTCCTTTGAAAATATATTATATCTCATCGGCACTATTGATTGTGTTTATGTTTCTCCAGTGGATACGAGAAAGAAAAAAATTGAAAAACAGTACATTATTATTTTGGGGCGTTGCTTTTTTCTTATATATAGTCCTGTTTGGAAAAGTTCTTGTAAATAATAATTTAAAAGAGTTGACAGAGTTCACTTTCAATTCGTTGCTTATGTTCTATATGCTTGTTTTTGTGATGGCATCTTATGTTTGCAGACATGAACATAGAGAAATAGTGTTTGTGAAAATAACATTTTGGACATTTACGTTTGGCATAATACTTAGTGCTGTACTGAATTGGGATGGCACACTTGGATTAAGTGAGTTGATAAGTAATATTTTTGGAGGGTATACTAGGACTAGAGCAACGTTTGGCTTTTATCACGCTAATGCTGCTGCTAATATTGCTTTGTGCGTGATTATAATATCTAGTTATTTGATTTACATCAGTAAAAAAAGAATACTGTATATTACAATAGATATGTTTATGACATACATTATATTAGCAACTGCATCGAGAACGGCATTGAGTGCCCTTATATTGTTTGGTATGTTATTGGCGTATAATACATTTCTAAATAGAGTGAAAAGCAAAAATGAAAAAAATATATTGACAGCTGTTCTTATTTTAGCTATTTTATTACTTTTGCTATTTAGTAGTGGAAGTGGGATAGAAGGACTATTTAAATTATCTAATAGATCATATAACTTTATCTATAACATACCTGTTTTGGTAAACAGTGGAAGACTTTGGATTGGACTTGGGTTAATAGGGTCTGGAGAGTTTTATCAGTTATCTCAATATAATACTTTTTTTGTTGACAACTATTTTTTATACATATTGATGTCGACGGGTATTATAGGATTGATTTTCATTGTCTGCTTTATGATATATATAGGGAAGAGCCTAGTAAAGCATGTTGATCGTACTAAGTTTGGAAAGTTGACGTTGATTGTGTTTTGCGTTAATGTGTTTTCTAGTCTTGGTGAAACGTGCTTCATGTATCCTGCATTCACATCGTGTTTTGCCTATACTGTATTGTATCTTTTATATGCTTGTGGTAAATCGCAACCTAGAACTGAGAAAATAGTGGAGGTAAAATATGAAGATTGTTTGTAATGAAAATCAATGCACAGGATGTATGGCGTGTGTGGATATATGTGCGAAGAACGCAATACACATTGTTGATGATATTGATGCTTTTAATGCAGTTATTGATGAGGATAAATGTATTAATTGCGGTATGTGCGAGAAAGTATGTCAACAGAAAAACTTACCTCAATTACGCTTGCCAATTATTTGGAAGCAAGGTTGGACGTATGATGATAAGATCCGAATGATGTCTGCTTCCGGTGGAATTGCGACGGAACTGGCAAGAACGTTTATAGAGAAGGGCGTAAAGGTTTGTAGCTGCCTTTTCCGTGAGGGAGATTTTGTTTTTGATATAGTGGATGATGTGAACAGATCGGACTGTTTTGCGGGTTCAAAATATATTAAGAGCAATCCTACAGGCATTTATAAGACTATAAAAAGAGAACTTGCAAGGAAAACAGAAATTCTTTTTATAGGATTGCCTTGCCAGGTTGCGGCTTTAAGAAATTATGTTGGAGAACCTCTGGGTGAAAAGCTTACTACCATTGATTTAATTTGTCATGGGACACCATCACCTAAGATTTTGGACATGTTTTTAAATCAGTATGGTGAAGATATACACAAGGCGGAGTCGATTGAATTTCGAGTCAAGGGGAACTTTCAAGTATCAAAGCGTTCTCGTACCATAGCAACACGTGGAGTATGTGATAGATATATGATTTCGTTTTTGTCTGCACTATCTTATACAGAAAATTGTTATAGTTGTAAGTATGCGCAAGAAAACCGGCCGGGCGATATTACATTAGGTGATTCATGGGGAACAGAACTCTCAGAAAACGAATGGCATAAAGGTGTTTCACTTGTATTATGCCAGACAGAAAAAGGAAAAAGCCTTTTGAAATTGGCTAAAATCAAATTGGTTGATGTAAATATTAAAAAAGCGAAAAGCCATAATCACCAATTGGAGCATCCGTCAAAGGCTCCAAAATCGAGAGACAGGTTTGTTAAACATATAAAACAAGGTATGAAATTCAACCGTGCGGTTTTGCTTGCGCTCCCGAAAAATTGTGGAAAACAAGTAGTAAAAGAGGTTCTGATTAAGTGCAATTTTTTGGTTCCGAGGGGGTAACGTATCAAATTAGTGTGAGTGATTAATGACTAATAAAAGATGCTGGTATAGAAGATAATTCGGATTTGAAAAAAAGCATAGAAAGGAAGTGTGTGAAGAAGAATGATGAAGATGCCATTGATATCAGTTATTGTACCTGCATATAATGTGTCAAACTCCATTGCTATGACACTTGATCTGTTGCAAAGACAAACTTATGATAACTTGGAAATAATTTGTATTAATGATGGTTCTACTGATTCCACTCCTGATATTATTAATACATTAAAACAAAAGGACTCAAGAATTGTACTAATAAATAAGAGAAATGGAGGCGTTTCTTCAGCAAGAAATATTGGCTTGAATACTGCGCACGGGGAATACGTGTGTTTTTTTGATCCTGGAGATGAAGCAGATTCTAATTTTGTTATGTATCTATATAAATTACTTTTGAGTGAAAAAGCAGATTTGGCAATTTGTTCATACAATTTCAAAATGGAAAATGGACAAATACTTGACAGAAGGCGTTTTTATGAAATTGTAGATAAAAATATGATTTTTAATCAAGAAGAAGCGTTAAAAGAGATTATAAAAGCATATGGTAAATTTTGTGGTCATGTATGGGATAAGTTGTATGTTAGAAATATAATTGGAGACATTCGCTTTGAGGAAAACATCCACAATTGTGAGGATACGTTGTTTAATGTGCAATATATCAAGAAATGCCGAAAAGTTATACTTGGTCCAGAAGTGCATTACAATTATATACAAAGTGACTCAAGTGTGACGCATGGTAAATATTCGTACAAGTTTCATTCAGGGCTTTATGCATGGCGTAGAATAATAGCAGAACTTGATAGTTATGTTGAACGAGAACTACTAAATAAGAACATGAGTGTATTGGTGACAATGTACTCACGAATGGCATGGAAAAGTTTGAATAGGGAAGAACAAAGAAAGTATAAAAGGGATTTTATAAAGTTAATGAATCAGTATCATTCTTTTTCGTCAATAAAGCAACTGATAAAAAGGATAATATGTGAAGTATACTGGCTAGCTGTTTAAAAAGAAAATTACATAGCGTAGTTTATTAATGTGTGTTTATGTAAAAATTGTGGAAGGAGTTGAGAAAGAATGAGGAATCAAAAATCTATTGGTGTCAATGCAGGACTCAACATGATTAGAACGGCATGTCAGGTGATTTTTCCATTGATTACTTTCCCGTATGTATCACGAGTCCTTCATGTTGAAAATATAGGAATTTACAATTTTTGTCAGTCGGTCATTTCGTATTTTTCATTGCTGGCGGGTTTAGGAATTAGCACCTATGCTATCAGAGAGGGAGCAAGATATCGAGATAATGAAGAAAATATGTCATTATTTGCTTCGGAGGTCTTTTCAATTAACTTTATTTCGACAGTTTTTTCGTATCTAATTTTAGTAGTGTGTATCCTTTTAATTCCAAGATTTAACCAATATAGTTCAATAATGGTAGCGTTAAGCATAAGCATAATGTTTACACTGATTGGAAGTGAATGGATATTTCAAATTTATGAGGACTATAAATATATCACAATTCGAGGCATTTTGTTTCAGTTTATTTCATTAATACTTATGTTTGTACTCGTTAGGAATAGCAGTGATTTGTTTGCTTATGTATGGATCACAGTTATATCATGCAGCGGCGCAAATATACTTAATGCTGTTTCTAGAAGAAAATATTGTAAGATAAGACTTACCATTAATGCAAAAATTCTAACGCATTTGGCTCCAATATTAGTTCTGTTTGCAACATCAGTAGCAACAACAATATATACGAATGCAGATACAACAATGCTTGGCTTCCTTTCAGGAAATAAATCAGTTGGATTTTATTCTGTCTCCACCAAAATCTACACTATTGTAAAACAAATGCTAGCTGCAATTATTATTGTTTCAATTCCGAGATTATCTGCTTATCTGGGAGAGAAAAAAATAGACTATTTTAACAGAACAGCCAGCCAGATTTTGAATGCACTTGTTGTTATTGTCGTTCCGGCAATGGTTGGATTGATTGCATTAAGCAAAAACATAGTTTTTATTATTGCAGGACAAGAATATGTTGATGCAAATATATCGCTTAAGATTCTTTCCCTTGCGTTGTTTTTTAGCATTTTTAGTTGGTTCTATACATCGTGCATTCTAATACCTTATAGGTGCGAAAATAAGGTGTTGATGGCAACGATTGTTGCGGCTCTTGTTAATATAGGATTTAATTTTATCCTTATTCCAAAATTCCAGCAGAATGCAGCGGCATTTACAACTGTTATTGCGGAGTTACTGTCAATGGTTATAACATGGTGGTATGGAAGAAAATATTTTAGAGCTAGTTTTCTAAAAAAGGACATTCTCTCCGTTGCTATAGGATGCCTGGCAATATGGATTATATGTTCTATATCAGAAAAATATATTAGTTCAGTACTGATTTCTACAGTTTTTTCAGTGACTGCTTCGGTTGTTATTTACATGATTGTTCTGTTAATAATGAAGAATCAGGCGGTAAAATTAGTTTTAGAGATACTTCATATCAAAAAATAATTTTGTTTTTTTTACACACGAAATACAGCCGGTGGCGTGCTTGGCATACTGATGTACTACGCAATTGTGAAGGCAAGATACTTACAGTATGAATTTGTTCCTCATTATGAAGAAGCTGCCTGTATTGATTTGAAGTATAAAAGAGAGGGAAAGAGTATAAAAAGACTTCATCCTAGAATTGATGATGTGTGGATTGCATCTGATATTTTGCTTCATTTAAGATAAAAAGGAAAGGCTATGTCACAACAAACAGTTGATAAATAGCCATTTTTATAGGGGAGTATC
>NZ_JAJDMK010000052.1:0-17077 GCF_020593575.1 Holdemanella sp. DFI.5.55 | reverse complement strand
TACCACTGGTGTAAATTTTCTCTTTTTGACTAGTCCTATTTATATGCTAACATCAATGTGATAAGGATGATATTGAAGTATTAATACTTCAGAGATTCATCAAAAAATTAAAAGAAGATATGGCAGAAGCTGAAAGAACCATTGGTGAAATGATTAAGCTAGCACAGGAACTACCTGACTTTAGTATAATCAAATCTATTCCAGGTATTGGAGATAACCTAGCTGCACGTATTATTGCAGAACCAGGTGACATGACAAGATTTAAAAAGAAGAATGAGTTAGTAGCCTTTGCCGGACTGGATCCAAGAATCAGTGAGAGTGGACAGAATGACGGGGATCATATGCACATTACTAAAAAAGGCAATAAACGATTAAGGTGTTTATTATATCTGGCTGTAACGTGTTCTATAAGGCTTAAGAGAGATGATAATAGTATTAAGGATTTCTATATAAAGAAAAAGCAGCAATCAAACCCGATGTGTTCGAAAGCTGCAAAGACTGCATGTGCTAGTAAATTAGTACGAATAATTTATAGCATGTGCAAAACTGGTGAGTTATACCAGTACAATAAATAACAACGAGATTATACACCAAAACTACCCTGAAAAAAAGCGCTTTTTCTTCAGGGTTTTTCAGCATGCAATAAAAACCATGAAAAATTATTGATATAATTTTTGAATTTTTTCTTGATTTCTATTATCCAATTTTTTTAAGTCATCTATGATAGTCAAATTGTCATTCATCTGTTTCACAAAACCACCTACTCTTTTCAATACTATTTTAATTGAATTAGTTAATAAAAAAACACCCAAGACTCCGTTAGTTAGACGGAGAGGAGTGTTTTCAGAACACATCTGCAAGTAGTAGTCTTGTAGTAGTTCTATTCATATAATAATCCTTTTTACAAACCATTGTGTTAACACAAACACACAAAGACAAAAAAACAAGAATAAATCAACCTTAACTGCTTTTAATATGTTAATCCAATCTGTTTTTTTCAATAGCCATTCTTTTTAACTTTTTATCTATCTGTTTTGCGATTTTATAATCTTCTTCAAATTGAAAGTTATGTTGTATGACCGGATTTTTCGATATATATACATATACCTTACCTATATTTGATAATTCAATTTCAACACCTACATACACTTTTTTCAATTCAATAAAAATACTCGTATTAAACGTACTAATTAACACTCTATGAGAAAATAATGGTGATTTGCCTTTATATCTAGCATGTTCATAAACTATTTGACTTCTAACAACATCACAAAATTTGTAAGTCCCTAAACTACCATCACATATTGTAAATTCTTTGTTCTTCTCATCAAAAAGGATGCTGTCAGCTATTTTATTGATATACAATGTTGAGATGCTCATTATTTCTTAACTCCTCAGATTTTTGCATAACATATATCAAACTTAATCCATTCTCTGCTGCAAATTTTGTAGCTTCTTGAATATCAAAAAACAGCTCATTTCCTTGTTCATAGTAAACAATCCATTCATCAGGGTTAATTGACTCATTATTTTCTAATGGCCGAGCTCTTGTAGGAACGGCTGTGATTGTATTTGTCAAAGAGCCCACGTAAACTGGCGTACTTAGAGCTGTGTTAGCATACTCAGCAACATTAATATTATATGTTATTGCATTATTGGCAGAATGAACAAGCTTAGATGATTGACTTGGAGAGATTGTACACCCATATTGTAGAGCATAATGCTGGCAATTTGATCCATATAAACTAATATCATTAGCATAAGTGATTGTACCATTATTATGTTGTACACTTATGTTATACCAATACGAATACGCGTAAACTGAAAGATAGCTTCCTATCACTTGTGCTCTCTTGTTGTAAGAAGCCGCATATAAACTAATAGTCGACATGCTTATAATACTAATACACAAAATCAAAGTAATAATGCCATAATATATTTTATTTTTCATCACATATTTCCTTTCTTTTATTTTTTTACATCAAGTAAGTATGACCATATAAACTGTGTCCATTGCTATCACATCTCCTAAAATATGATTTCTTATTATTATCTTAATTTTTCCACCATTTAAATATAAGACTACACAATTAACTTTCATATTAAGACTTTATTTACAAGATTGTGTCAACGAAAAAGGGTGTTTCTAAAACATATTTTCAAATAATTGTCTAGTAGTAGTTCTATGCATAGAATAATCCTTTTTACAAACCATTGTGTTAACACAAACACACAAAGACAGAAAAAATTTCAATTGATAATTCAATCAAATTAATCATTTATGATTATTAATATATAATTCTAGAAATAATTTAAGTAGGAAACAACTCTGCAAATTGTAGTCTTGTAGTAGTTCTATGCATAGAATAATCCTTTACCTTTCCTTCTGTGTTAACAAATAATGATAAAACACCAATTAAAGCAATTGTGTCATATCAAAATTTTAATTACAATAATCTTAGAAAGATTCATGGAGGATCAAATACATATGTATTACTTATTATTCACTGTACAATTCATCTTATTTTTCATTGCACTTACAGATTATTCAAAATGGAAACTAATTTCATTTTTCACCATTACTGCAGTATTGATTCTATATAGTATCTATACACATGATACAGGGCAAATCATCATGTGTATTTTGGACATGGTTTTCATTGGTTTCTATTGGTTTTATAAGAAAAGACACTAAATAATAGTCAGGAACACTTATAGATCGTATTATAATTAATGCTTGATTGATGTAATGTAATGGAAATTTTAGTTTATACACAAACAGGAGTAAATTATATTTTCCATAGAAACGGAAATGCAGCAGGCTTCACACCTTTACTGATAAGATGACAAACCAGTAGTTAGTAAATAATATATTTTATTAATTCCAGAGCATTTGTAACAAAGAGACGTAATGTTTCTTTGTTTTTTTATAAAGGTTTTCAAAACTATCTATAAAAAGAAAAAAAGCCCTTATATAAGGGCTAATTCTTAAAAATGGCGTCGACGGAGGGATTCGAACCCCCGACCGTGCGCTTAGAAGGCGCATGCTCTATCCGGCTGAGCTACGTCGACAACGCATACATTTTATAACATAATCAAAATATATGCAAGCCAAAATTTAAATATTTAGTCTAACTCAAAAGCACCCGTGTACAATTGATAGTATTTACCCTTTTGTTTCAACAAGTCCTCATGATTACCACGCTCAATAATATGACCTTGTTCTAACACCATGATCGCATCACTATTTTGGATAGTTGAAAGTCTATGTGCAATCACAAATACCGTTCTTCCTTCCATCAACTTATCCATACCTTCCTGAACGATTCTTTCTGTATGTGTATCAATGGAACTTGTTGCTTCATCCAAAATCAAAACAGGAGGATTGGCAACAGCTGCACGTGCAATGGATAAAAGTTGTCTTTGTCCTTGCGATAAAGATTCTCCACCTGCATGAATCATTGTGTCATAACCATGTTCTAAGTGTTTAATAAATTCATGTGCATTCGAAAGTTTACTAGCCGCAATACACTCTTCATCACTCGCATCTAAACGACCATAACGAATGTTATCCATGATTGTACCAGTAAACAAGTTTGTATCCTGTAATACAATACCTAATGATTTTCTAAGATCTGCTTTCTTGATTAGTTTTACATCAATACCATCATACGTAATGGAACCCGATTGAATATCATAAAAACGATTGATTAGATTCGTGATTGTTGTTTTACCAGCACCTGTAGCTCCTACAAAGGCAATCTTTTGTCCTGGTTTCGCAAATAGAGAAACATCAAATAAAATCTGTTTATCTGGATTATAAGAGAAGTTCACATTTTCAAAACGAACATCTCCACGAAGTGGAACCAATTCATCTTGCCCATCTTTTCTTGGATGATGCCAAGCCCAGTGATCATGATCAATTTGTTCTAAAGTCACGATACCATCATCCACTTCACTTTCCATATCTATGATTTCATAAATACGCTTAGCTCCTGCATCTGCCATTATTACTGCATTTAGCTGCATACTAATTTGTCCAATTGGATTTGTGAAACTACGATTTAATTGTAAGAAAGCGGCAATGCCACCTAATGTTAATCCTGCAATATGATTTAGGGCAAAGATAGAACCAACTACCGCAACAAGTACATAAGAAATGTACCCAATATTCATTACGACTGGCATTAAAACATTCGCAAACGTATTCGCATTGGCACTTGCTTCAAACAACGCATCATTTACTTGATCAAAATCTTTGATACTTTGTTCTTCATGCGTAAAAACTTTAATGACTTTACTTCCTTCCATCATTTCTTCAATAAAACCATTTTCTACACCCAATTGTTTTTGTTGGGCAATAAAGTATTTACCTGATTTTGCCGAAATCTTTTTTGAAGTATACACCATCAATAAACCACATGCGATTGTTAAAACAGCCAATGGAACATTTAAGATGAACATGGAAATCGTAACTGAGATAATCGTCATTAAAGATACAATAACCTGAGGAATACTTTGAGAAATTAGCTGTCTTAAAGTATCCGTATCATTTGTATAAACAGACATGATATCCCCATGTGCATGTGTATCAAAGAAGCACAATGGCAATGTCTGCATATGTTCAAACAATTCATCACGAATATGTTTTAAAGTACCCAATGAAATTGTTACCATTATACGATTAAATCCATACGTAGCTAAAATACCAACACCATAAATCATTACCAATTCCATTAATGCATTGAATAAAGGCGTATAATTCGGAACTGTTTGTGATAATAACGGAACAATATAATCATCAATCAAGCTCTTTAAAAACATGCTTCCATATACATTGGCGATACTAGATACAATGATCAATACAAGCACAATAAAACTTTCAATCTTATAAGAAGTGATTGTTTCTTTAATAACTCGCTTTAGACTATTTGTATCTCTATTGTTCATCAAAGTCACCTCCATTATTTTGTGCTTCAAACGTTTCTTTATACATCGCATTTGATTTTAATAATTCTTCATGCGTACCTAAACCAGAAATTTTTCCATCGTCAATCACAAGAATCTGATCTGCATCTTGAATACTTGAAACACGCTGTGAAATAATGATTCGAGTTGTATGTGGAATCTTCTCTAAGAATGCTTGTCGAATCAAAGCATCGGTTTTTGTATCCACGGCACTTGTAGAATCATCTAAAATCAAAATTTTAGGACTCTTTAGTATGGCTCTTGCGATACACAAACGCTGTCTTTGTCCACCCGAAACATTCGTACCACCTTGCTCAATATACGTATCATATTTATTTGGCATCAACTGAATAAATTCATCCGCCTGTGCTAATTTACAAGCTTCCATGATCTCTTCATCTGTCGCATTTGGATTACCCCAACGCATATTCTCTTTGATTTTTCCCGAAAATAAAACATTCTTTTGTAGAACCATGGCCACATTATCGCGCAATACTTTTAAATCATAATCACGAACATCCATTCCCGCTACTTTAACACTACCTTGTGTTACATCATATAGTCTTGGAATCAATTGTACTAAACTCGATTTACTAGATCCCGTTGTTCCAAGAATTCCTAGTGTTGATCCTGAAGGAATGTGCAAATCAATATGACTTAAAATATCTTCATCATTTCCATAATGAAATGAAACATCTTCAAAATCAATGGTTCCATTGGCCACAGTTTGAACTCCGTTTTCTGGACTTGTTAAATCGGATTCTTGATTTAATACTTCGGCAATACGTTTTCCACTCGCAATCGACATTGTCACCATGACAAAAACCATACTCATCATCATCAATGACATCAAAATACTTGCAGTATATGTAAATAAAGACATCAATTCTCCGGTTGTCATGTTTTGAGCCACAATTTGATGAGCCCCTAACCACGAAATCAAAATAATTGTGCCATACATACAAAGCTGCATAACAGGCGAGTTAAACACTAAGATTTTTTCCGCTTTCCCTTGAATACTAAAAATAGTCTCACTTTCATTACGGAACTTTTCAATTTCATGATCCTTACGAACAAAAGATTTCACGACACGAATGCCTAGAATATTTTCTTGAATACTCGCATTTAAAAAATCATAGCGAGAAAATAATCGACTAAAGATGGGACTTACAATAAAAATAATTCCAAACAAAACGACTCCCAAAAATAAAACCGTAACCACAAAAATCATTGCCATTCGTATATTAATGATAAAAGCCATGATCAAAGATGCGATTAACATCAATGGTGCACGAACACAAACACGAATAATCATCTGATATGCATTTTGTATATTTGTCACATCCGTCATCATACGTGTGATTAATCCACTTGTTGAATAAGCGTCAATATTTGAAAAAGAAAAGTTTTGAATATTACGATACTCTGCCTTTCTTAAATTCTTCGCAAAACCACTCGATGCGATTGCCGCATGCTTTCCACTTTTAGCACCAGCCCATAAAGATACAAAGGCGGCCACCAACATTAAAGTACCATAAAACCAAATTGAACCCATATTTCCTTTTTCAATACCATTATCCACTAATAATGCCATCAAAAATGGAATAAACACTTCAAGTATGGCTTCGATTGAAACATAAATCGGACTCAATAACGTATCCTTTTTATATTCTTTAACTTCATTCAATAAAGTCTTGACCATAATAAACCTCCATTATTCTAAATCTTCAATTATTCTAAATTTTCAGCTAGCTCTTTTAAAATTTCTAACAATTGCACCTTCTTCTCGTCACCTAAAACATTTCCAAATCTAGATTCCATTGTACGAATCTGCTTCACGATATCTTCATGAAGATCCTGCTCTTTTTGAGTCAACACAATAGCACGAACTCTTTTATCCTTTTGATTCAATTTTCTTTCAATAAACCCCTTCTGTTCCAAGCGATTTAAAATCCCTGTAACTGTGGGATTCGAAATATGAAAATGTTCCTCAATATCTCTTTGAATAACTGGATCCTTATCCGTAAAATGTAGATATCCTAAGACGTCTTGTTGAGATTTAGTTAAATCATATTTTTTTAAACCTTCATTCATATGTTTGTCCATTTTTTTCTTGATTAAACTAAAATAAAAACCAATCTCATTATTGTCACACATTTTCCTCACCTCATTTCCATAGCATGCTATATATTTACATAGTACGCTATATATTTACATAGTACGCTATATATATTACTATAATAATTCCATTTGTCAATTCTTGTTTTTTTAGATATCATAAATATGTATGAAAAAAAATGAAGAATATATTGTAACATGTATCGATGATACAGATTTAAATAGTGGTGTTGTAAAAATTGACGATATGGTTGTCTTTGTGCCAAACTTATTGATTGGTGAAAAGGCAAAAATCAAAATCGTAAAAGTCAACAAAAAATATGCTTTTGGCATAATTACTCAACTTTTAAAGCCAAGTATAAATCGCCAAGAACTTACTTGTGAAGTTGCTAAAACATGTGGTGGGTGCCAACTTCAACACATGAAGTATGCTTATCAATTAGACTATAAATATAAACATGTCAAAAAATTATTTGAAGATATTGAAGTAAAGTCAATACTAGGTATGGATTCTCCTTGGTACTATCGTAACAAAGCACAGTTTCCGGTTAAAATCAAAGATGGTAAGGTCCTGATGGGTTTTTATCGCCAACATTCAAACGACGTTGTGACATGTAAAGAATGCAAGATTCAAGATTTTACAATCAATAAAATCTTTGGCTTCATTCAAAAACATATCACAATTGAAATGGCAGAAGGCTTACGCCACATCTTTATCCGCCACTCAAGTACAGATGAAATTCAAGTGGTATTTATTGGTAAAAATGAAAAGAATATTTTGTCTTTGTCTAAACTATTAAAAAACACATTCTCAAACATCACAAGTATTGTATTTAACTACAACACACGAAATGACAACGTGATCTTAGGTGATACATATAAAGTCTTATATGGAAATGACTACATCATTGAAAAATGTTTAGGTAACAAAGTGAAATTGCACTTTAAATCCTTCTTCCAAGTCAACCCTATACAGATGGAAGTTTTGTACAATCAAGCCATTAAAGCCGCTAATCTTTCTGGAAACGAAACATGCATTGATATGTATGCAGGCACAGGTACCATTGGTATGGCTGTCAGTAAACATGCGAAAAGCGTGATTGGTGTTGAAATCGTTAAAGAAGCCGTTGATAATGCCAACGACAATACAAAAATGAATCACCTTGATAATTGTCACTATGTTTGTCAGGATGCCACAGATTTTGCACACGAACGTAAAAGCGATAAAATTGATGTCGTCTTTATTGATCCACCAAGAAAAGGAATGGCAGAAATTGGAATCCAAGATACGGTGACCATGCAGCCCGAAAAGATTATATACGTTTCTTGCAATCCTAAAACGTTATCACGAGATTTAAAAATCTTTAAAAATTATGGATACCAATGCGAATACGTTCAACCTGTAGACATGTTTTGTCAAACAACCGGACTTGAATGTGTTGCCAAACTCAGTAAAATAGTGTAATATTTTAACACTATGAGGCCGTGGTGGAATTGGTAGACACGCTACTTTGAGGGGGTAGTGAGTTATGCTCGTGTGCGTTCAAATCGCATCGGCCTCACCATATAGATATAAAAAGTGCTTCTTCGGCACTTTTTTATTTTCCACACAAAAAAACTAGACCAAACGGCCTAGTTAGTCTTTACTTGGAAATTTAAATACTTGCTCCCCCTCTTTTGTCACTAAGTATTTTCCACGCGCAATATATTCAACATAATCTGGATTTGTCAGATTCTGTTTTGCTTTCTCCAATTCTTTCTTTTTAGAAGACAATTCTTTTTTTTCTTTTTCCTTTTGAACAATACTCGACTTTAACTCATGCGTCATTGACAATTGCTGCAAACCACCCATGATTAAAAAGCCAGACATAACCAGCATTGCGATATATACAAAGAAATGTTGAACTTTTTTTCGTTTTCCCTTCATATTTTTATCCCCTTTTTACTATAGCATATAATAGAAAGCGATTTCAATGTAAATTATTTCACACGCATAGCTAAAATCGCAATGTCACTAGGATTTATACCAGAAATACGACTTGCTTGTCCTAATGTTAAAGGCTTGATAGCTGTTAATTTTTGTCTTGCCTCCAAAGATAAATTATCCATATTTTCATAATCCAAATCTGCAGGAAGCTTCATTTTTTCCATCTGCTGTAAATGTTTCGCATCGCGCTTTGCCTTGGCAATATAACCAGCATACTTTGTCTGGATCTCAATCTGCTCATTGATTTGAGTTTCGTAATCCAATCCCGTATATTTTGCCAAGCCCTTAACTGTAATTTTTGGACGTTTAATTAAATCCAATGCACTACATCCATGTGCCAATGGATCAAAGCCCAAGCTATCAAGATATTCATTGACTTCACTATTCGGTTTAATATGTGCATTTGAAAGTTCTTCTCGAGCAACCTCAATATCATTCATCTTCTTTTTATATGCATCATATCTTTCTTGTGAAACCAAACCAATTTCATAGCCTTTTTCAAGCAATCTTTGATCCGCATTGTCATGACGTAACAACAATCTATATTCCGCTCTTGAAGTTAATAAACGATAAGGTTCCTTTGTTCCTTTTGTACATAAATCATCTAACATGACACCAATATAAGCTTCATCACGACGAAGAACAAATTGTTCTTTACCATCCACTTTCAATGCCGCATTCGCCCCAGCCATCAATCCTTGACCAGCTGCTTCTTCGTATCCGCTCGTACCATTGACCTGTCCTGCAGTAAATAAATTCTCAACAATTTTATTTTCCATATTCGGCTTCATCTGAAGTGGATCAATCGCATCATATTCAATCGCATACGCATATTTTTCAATCACACAATTTTCAAGTCCCGGCAAAGAATGAACCATCTTTTCCTGTACATCAATAGGCATTGATGTTGAGAATCCTTGAATGTAAATTGTATCTAATTCTTTAGATTCAGGCTCTAAGAAAAGCTGATGTCTTTCTTTATCCGCAAAACGAACCAATTTATCTTCAATACTTGGGCAATAACGAGGACCTACCCCTTTTACTAACCCAGAATACATTGCAGAATCATGCAAATGTGTATGAATGATTTCATGCGTTTCTGGCTGTGTATAAATTAAATGGCAAATCTCTTGTTTTTCAAAAGGCAATACATCCTCTTGTTTTGTTGTTTCACTAAAGCGCAAAAATTGATTTGTCCCTGGTTGTGGTTCTGTCTTTGAAAAATCAATTGTATCCATTTTAATACGAGCTGGTGTTCCCGTCTTTAAACGGAAAGTTTTAATTCCAGCCTCACGCAATGATTCTGACAACGTATTAACCGTCCTTTGATCTTCTGGACCAGAAACAGTGGAAGTATGTCCTCTTAAAACATTACTTGCCATATAAGTACCTGTTGTCAAAACAACCGTCTTACTTTCAATAAATGTTCCATCTTCTAGCTCAACACCACAGGCTTTTCCATCCTTGATTACAACAATTTTACATGCTGCCTCAATAATATCTAAATTATCCTGTTCTTCTAATGCCTTTTTCATAAAACGTTTATAGGCAATCTTATCGCTTTGAACACGCAAACTCCATACTCCAGGTCCTTTTGTCGTATTCAACATCTTAAACTGTAAAGCCGTCTTATCTGCCGCAATAGGCATCATACCACCCAAGGCATCAATTTCTCGAACTACGATTCCTTTTGCCGGTCCACCTACACTAGGATTACATGGCATCGAACCAATCATATCTTTACTTAAAGTCACGATAGCCGTTTTCTTATTCATTCGACTCGCCGCTAAACAAGCCTCAATTCCGGCATGTCCAGCTCCAACAACTACTACATCATACATTTTATACACCCGATTTCTTTCTTAGTTGAAAGTGAAAAATATTTTGTGGAACTTTTAAATACAAAGTAACTACCACATATACAATTACACTTAATAAACCATTTAAACACATCTTGAACAAACATGAAAGTTTTGATCCTTCAACACCATACAATCCAACTTTAGATAGAAGTATTGAAGTAATCCATAACGCTAACAATCCAATCAAAATACGCACTACAATAATTAAAGTTTTACGATATGAAATGTTGTATACATCTTGAATCTCTTTTAAATTTTTATAAATGATATATCCTGTACCAATAAAACTTGAAATAACAGCACCTGCGATCCCCATGATCCATACAAATGGAATCAAAAGAACTCCTTTGATCAATACACCAATCGCAAGATTTTTTAATACATTTTTTCTTAATTCCAAAGAAACCATTAAATTCGTAACTAATGGAGCTAATGTAGATAAGAAACCTTCCAAAGCCATCCATTGTACAACGAATGTACACAATTCTAAGTTTTCGGAATAATATAACGTGTAATTCAATGGTCCTGCATACGCAAAAATACAAAACGATACAGGAATAGCTACATATAAAACTACGTTGATACTATCCAACACATTTTTCTTAACTAACTTATAATTTTTCTTTGACAAAGCCTCTGAAATATGCGGAATTATCGCTGTCGCAAAACCAGGGCCCAAAATCATTGGGATCGCATTTAATTTACCTGCCACATAATTTGATGCAGAAATGACAGTCGTTGTATCTTTGGCATTATAATGCATTTTTAATCCTGTAGGAAGTAAGAAACCATTAAATACCTGGTCAATATTTCCTAAAATAGCAACCACTAAATAAGGAATAGCTAGGATAAGAATTTCTCTGAAGATTTTCTTAGCTGAATGAGAACGTGTCGTTTGTCTTTGTACCATTTCATCCACTACACATTGGTGTTTACGATCAAAATACGCAAATTGAGAAATTGCCGCAATCGTTGCCACAGAAGTTGACATAACCGCCGCATATAATGCATACTTTTTATCCCATCCAAACGCATAGACTACAAGGCATGCTGCACTTAGTAAAAAGGCAACGCGGAACACTTGTTCAAAAGCTTGTGAAAAAGCATATTCTTCCATTTCTTTTAAGCCTTGATAATATCCTCTAAATGCAGATAATACAGGAACAAGAAAAATCGCTAGAGATAATATTTTCAAACAATTTGCCATGATATCGGCATTCTTGGCGACCATAGCTGGCGCAATTACATTCGATAAAGTAAATAAGAGGATCATTCCAACAAATCCCGTTAAGCCTAAAATCGCAAAAGCAATTTTCTTTACCAGAATAACACTTTTCGCATCTTCTAAAGCAATATAACGAGCTACAAGTGTGGCCACGGCAAAAGGGACTCCCGACTGAAATATCGTCAATAAATACGCATATATATTATAAGATTGTGCATATACAGACTGATACGCTTCCGATTGAAGTATATATGAAAATGGAATTGTATAAGCCAATCCAATTAGTTTTGATACAAATAGACCGCCTGTTCCGATCAGGCCGCCAACAATAATCGACTTTTTGGCCGCTGAAGATTTCGACATAAAATAAATACCCCCAATTTCATAATTATAACATACATCCTTAAAAGTATTATGATTTTTTAAACATTAAGAGTATAGTAAAGATAAGGAGTGTGAGATTATGTATCCAGCCTATATACATACGCAAACTACGGCTCGAAACATTGATCATGCAGCCATCAAAACATACCAGATTCCAAGTTTGATTTTGATGGAACATGCAGCTTTAAAATCAGCCGAAATTATTGAACAAATCACAAATACAAACCAATCTATCTGTATTCTTTGCGGTCCTGGAAATAATGGTGCCGATGGATTAGCAATCGCAAGACTTCTACAGCCTAAATATCCAAATCTATATGTTGTGGTTCCAGAAATCAAAAAGATGTCGGAAGATGAAAAAATTCAATTTCAAATGGTACAAAATTTAAAAATTCCATTCAGCAAAAATCTTCCTAATGTCACTTATGACATTTATATTGATTGCCTTTTTGGCAATGGATTATCTAGAGATATTACCGGATTTTATAAAACTATGATTCAAAATGTAAACACATCTCAGTCCACCATTATCAGTATTGATATGCCTAGTGGCATTGATTCCACTATGGGAAATGTTCTAGGATGCGCCATTCATGCAGATTACACAATTAGCTTGGATTGCTACAAACAAGGACAATGGCTAAATGAAGGAAAAAATCATTGTGGCAAATTATATCTCGTAGATATCGGAATTCCTCAAATTCTTCATCAAAAATGCATGGACAAAATTAAAATATTAAATGAGGAGGATATTCATCTTCCAAATCGCCCATTGAATGCACATAAGTCAACTTTTGGAAAAGCCCTAATGATTGGCGGAAGTCAAAACATGCATGGTGCAATCCACATGGCAAGTCTTAGTGCTTATAAAAGTGGTATCGGTACTCTTACTTTGATGGTTCCAGAATGTATTTCTAATGTTCTCGCAATCAAATCCGATTTTTATATGCTTCTTCAATGTGCCAATCGTAATGGTATATTTAGTTCTAAAGCCATTGATTTGTTGAAACAAAATATTAACAATTATTCAATTATTTCAATTGGAAATGGCATGCAAAAAAACAACATTACTATCGCTTTAGTTGAACAAGCTTTAAAGAGTGACAAAAAAATAGTACTTGATGCCGATGCATTATGGGCTGCACAAAAGAATATTGAATTATTAAAACGGAGTGAAACCACAATTTTAACTCCGCATATTAAAGAAATGTCCGATTTAACAGGTATCCATGTTTCTACCATTATATCAAATCCATTCGAAGTGGCTCGCGACTTTTCAAAAGAATATCCAAGCTGCGTACTCATACTAAAATCAAGTCAAACCTATATTGCCCATCAAGGCAGTGTCTATGTTTTAGATGCACAAAATGCAGGTCTGGCAAAAGGCGGCAGTGGGGATATTTTATGTGGTATTGTCGTTGCGATGCTTGGACAGTGCAAAGATAGTTTACAAGCGGCTCTATGTGCTACCTATATTCATTCGCAAAGTGCTAAACTTGATATAGATTCGGCAAGTTTCATGCCAGAAGATATTATCAACAATATTCCAAACACATTAAAAAGGCTGAGATCCTAGTGATTCTCAGCCTCATCTTTTTGTATCAAATTTTTCAATGTTAAAACAGCACATTTCATTAATGGTTTTAAATCATGATTTTGAATGTTTGATAATCCTGCTTTTTCTCTTTCCTGATTCGCTAAACATAAAAACATAGCTCCACTACGAACATGACGAGTTTGTCCTACGATAAACACAGTACTTGATTCCATTTCCGAAGCCAGACAATCCAGTCTGCAATACGCATCCCATTTGTTTTGCAACTCTTGATAAACTGGCATTGTTTCCAGTGCATGCTGACCAAAAAAAGAATCCTTACTTTGAACAACACCTACATGATAAGGCAGATTAAGTTTTTTTGCACTTTCTACTTGAGCATTTAAAACTTCAAAATGAGGAACAGCTGGAAATTCAATAGGTGCATATTCACGTGTTGTACCTTCTTGGCGAATGGCACCACTTGCAATCACAATATCTCCACCTTGAACATCAAGACGCATACCACCACATGTACCTACACGTAAAAAGGTATGACACCCTAGTTGAATAAGCTCTTCCATTGCGATTGCAGTACTGGCTCCACCAATACCAGTTGAAACTACGCTGCATAATACTCCATTAATATAGCCTGAATATGTAACATATTCACGGTTGTCCGCAACAAAATATGCATCATCTAAATAAGATGCGATATCCTTTACTCTTTTGGGATCTCCCGTTAAAATAACATAATCTCCAACACCATTTTCCTCTAATTGAGTATGATATTGTTTATTTGAACCTTCTGTGTAATCAATCATAATATATCCTAGAAAGATTGGAATTGTAAATAGTAGACATTTGGATGAAACATTGTCGTATTAAAGCTATAAGCCTGACAATCATCATTTTCTCCATCCCAGTCATTATTCAATTTGGATAATAAATCATCGATTTCATCTTCACTCAAATCACTTGTCGCATAAAACTCCATGCAACCAGCTAAACTCGGCTGTAATCGACTTGGAGAATAAGACATCTTTGAACAAATTTCATTCAATGCGTTTTGAACAACTTCAACAACAGCATCATCTTCTTTGTCAACAACTACATGCAATCTTATCTTCATTATACGTTCACCTTATCTACTACATAGTTACATAATTTTTTTAAGTTTGTATCATTAGACAAAGTGATAACTTTACCCAAACTTAAATTCAATGCTGCAATAACGGGTTTACCATTATCCATCAATACATTTAAAGTACCAGTAGTATTTTCGTAATATACATCAAACAAATAACTTTGTTTTCCGTTATCTTCTTTCTTTTCTCTTAAATCAAAATGGAAAGTATCTTTATTTTTTAAAATAATACGAACAGCTCCTGCCCCAGAGCTAGGAATTGATTTTGCCATAGAAACCTCCTACTTTTTATTAGCATCATATGTAAGCATAATGCCTAAATTCGCATAAATACTTAAATCTACATCCGCAACATCACAAGTCACATGAGCCTGCATACCTTTTAATTTTGGTAACATAGCTAATGCTTTTTTTGCATCTTCACTATGCAAAGCAGAAACAGATAACGCAATTAAAATTTCATTTGAATGAAGTCTTGGATTTACCGAACCAAGATATTCTGTTTTTAAGTTTTGGATAGGTAAAATAGCTTCTGGTGAAATTAAAACTTTCTTTTTATCAATTCCTGCAAGATGTTTTAATACATTCATTAAAACGGCTGAACAAGCACCCATTAAATTCGTTGTTTTTCCTGTAATTATTGTTCCATCATCCAATTCAATAGCACCAGATAAAGAATGAGTTTGTTCTTCTTTTTTACGTGCAGCAACAACACAAGGACGATCTAATTCTGTAATACCCGCTTTGTTCATAACAACTTCTTGTTTTTGAACTTCTTCATATGAACATAGTTCATGAGCATATCTTGTTTTACTTACAAAATAACGACGAATGATTTCCTGGTTACTTGCATTACAACATGCTTCATCATCACTAATACATAAACCCGCCATATTTACACCCATATCTGTAGGACTTTGATAAGGACTTGAACCATATATTTCTTCAAAAATGTTCTTTAGGACAGGAAAAATCTCAATGTCACGATTATAATTAACTGTTACTTCATTGTAAGCCTGTAAATGGAATGGGTCAATCATATTTACATCGGCCAAATCTGCAGTTGCAGCTTCATAAGCCAAATTTACAGGATGATTCAAAGGTAAATTCCAAATAGGGAACGTTTCATATTTTGCGTATCCTGCCTTAATGCCATGTTTATGTTCATGATATAACTGTGATAAACAAGTAGCCATTTTACCGCTACCAGGACCTGGAGCCGTCACAACAACTAAAGGTCTTGTTGTCTTAACATAATCATTCTTTCCAAATCCAGAATCAGAAATGATTTTTTTAGTATCTGTAGGATATCCTTCAATAAAGTAGTGGAAATATACGTCAATTTTTCTACGTTTCAAACGAGCTTTAAATAAATCAACTGCTTTTTGACGATTGTATTGTGTTACAACAACACTTCCAACATATAATCCTCGTTGAGTAAATTCATTGATCAAACGTAAAACATCTTCTTGATATGTAATTTGTAAATCGGAACGAGTTTTATTTTGTTCAATATCATTAGCATTAATGACAATGACAATTTCAGCATCATCTTTTAACTGCATCAACATTTGTAATTTTGAATCTGGCGAAAATCCAGGTAATACGCGAGAAGCATGATTATCATCAAATAATTTTCCACCAAACTCCAAATATAATTTATCTCCAAATTGAGAAATTCTTTCTTTAATATGCTCTGACTGCATTTCTAAATATTTTTGATTATTAAATCCAATTTTTTTCATAATTTCAATCTCCATACAACTCATGATTTTACAATAAAATTACAAAAAAGGCAAAAAAAAGGACCCGGCAGCTAGCTATCTTCGCAGGGGCAAGCCCAACTATTGTC